>CAYNRS010000279.1:0-3862 GCA_964399565.1 uncultured Ignavibacteriaceae bacterium | reverse complement strand
TATCGTGCCATGAACCCGTCAGTTTTCCATGGAAAAGGAGTGCCGGATTGTCGGGCAAATGCTCTGCAATCTGATAAACGCTGCCTCCATACTCATTGAAAATTCTTCTTGACCAACCGAGAATACCTTTCGTTGTATCAGCCGGCCACCATCCAATCCCTTGAGTGTAGTCGTAACGAAAACCATCCACCCTGTATTCATCAATCCACATCTTCAAAGCACCAAGCACAAGATCTTGAGTTTCACTTGCCCAGTGGTCCAGGTCTTTGAAGAAAACCAGTCCATCTTCAAGAGGCCTTTTGTCTGTTGGATCCTTGAAATACGGGTTCTGTACGATGTCCGGCAGCATTTGCCAGAGTGGGCTGGTGTCATTAAGATGGTTGAAGACGACATCGATGATTACAGCTATTCCGCGAGCATGGGCTGCATCCACGAGGGCTTTGAAATCATATGGCGTCCCGTATGATGGTTCCAACGCGAAATCGGAATTGAGGTCATAGCCCCATGAAAACCCAGACCCTCCTACGCTTCCAAAATCATTGATGGGCATGATTTCAATGGCATTGATTCCCAAAGAATCGAGATAGGGAAGAAAGTTGATGAGGCCGAGAAACGTTCCGGGATTCGACCCCGCAAATTCTCCGATGTGAAGCTCATAAAGGACGAGCTTGTTAGGTGAAGGCCGCTGAAAATTCGCAGTTTTCCAAACATAGTTGTCTGCCGTCAACCCGGCGGGACCTTCGGTAAACCTGCTGCCGTTTATGCCATTCCAACGACCCCATGGATCGAAAGTTCTTTGGCCACTCTCGAACTCATAAACATATTCGTAACTTGTGTCGGCCAGTTTGACATTGACCCACCAATCGTCTGAAGTGGGGTTTTTCCTCATCAGAATCGGCATCACACTCTGCGGCGATTGACCCAAAGGCGAAACCCGAAGGAGCACAAAGTTCTTTCCTGGTACACGGAGTCGGAATGTTGTTGAATCCCCCGAAGCCGCACTTCTCAACGTAACTCCATGTTTTGCGTATGATGGCAAAGGCAGCGACTGCACGACGAATCCTCCGCGCGAATAGACGACAGAATCTCCTCGTTGATTGTGGGCAATCAGTCTCACGTAATCTGATTTGTTGATTGGTGAAGGAAGGCCAAGGTCAATGATTCGTTTGGTTTCATCATAAAAGCTTTTGATATCATACGTCGTCAACTCTGACGTTTGAGTGGGTCCGGTTGAGTATTTCAGGGAGACAATGGTATCACTGTTGGCATGAACAAGGCCGACAGTGATTCTTGTTATCTGATTATTCGATTCAGTACCGTAGAATTCAAACCAAAAGAGTTTCGTCAACCGAAGCACCGAATTGTTATTATCCGACGGATTGGTCTCAATGTGGAGAGGATCGGAGAACCAACAGTTGTTGCAGCCACCAGAATTGAACTTATATTGAAGGACCGAATCGCCAAGAGTTCGCGAAACGACAGGATCCTTAATTTTAAACATATATGTCTTTGTCCAGCAATTCAAAGTGGCATCAAATGTCATCTGAGAAGTTGCGCCAGTTGAAATCACTCCATTTGCATTCGGCCCCCAACCGTTAAATTCACCGGGGACAAAAGTGACAGCTCCCGAATTGGAATGTGAGCGAAAAGTCAAAGTAACGCTGTCGGCGGCAGTTTGTGAAAGCGCTTCCAGCGACGCGAAAAAAAACACGCAAAGCAGAGCCCATGCATTTGACTGACTGCGGAAAACGGCGGGTATAAACATTTCGTCAGGAAGTTAGAACAATGTATAAATGAAGGGAGCCAACGCAGAGCCTTGCGTCAAAATGATGAATAATCCGAGGAAAAGCAGCACAAATATAATTGGCCCGAGCCACCATTTTTTGCGGACTCGCATGAACATCCATAATTCACCAAAAATGACAAGCTTACTTCTGAGGTTCTTTAACATACCCATGAGTGATTAGTCGAGCTCAAACGCTTCCTCAAGAATTTCTTCCTTATAGGAACCGAGTTTTCCTTTTTCAAGTACGTAGCTTCCCATTACGAGACAGTCCATTTCCGTCCTCATGAAACAGCGCCAGGCATCTTCCGGCGTACAAACGATCGGTTCTCCGCGAACGTTGAAGGATGTGTTAATGATGACCGGACAGCCTGTTTGCCGTTCAAACTCGGCAATGAGATCGTAGTAGAGCGGATGCTGATCTCGCGAGATTGTCTGGAGTCTCGCCGAACCGTCAACATGTGTCACCGCCGGAATCGTTCTTCGATCGTTGCGCACCTGAGCTACAAATAACATGTAGGGGCTGGGTCGGTCGAATTCAAAATAATCTCTCGTTCGCTCATAAAGGACTGTCGGTGCAAACGGTCTGAAACTTTCGCGGAACTTGATTTTCAGGTTGACGATGGACTGATTCTTTGGATTACGAGCATCTGCAATGATGCTTCTGCTCCCCAATGCACGAGGCCCAAACTCCATCCTCGCCTGAAACCAACCAACAACCTTCTGGTCGGCTATGTGCTTGGCCGTTTCCTCCAACAGGTCTTTGCGACCGCATTTCCGAAAATGGACATTTCTCGAGGTGAGAAAACTCTCGATCTGTTCGTCAGTGAACTCCGGGCCCAAAAAAGCATCCTTCATCACATAGGACCGAGGGTGCCCAAGAACGGTATTGTAGGCATAGAACGCTGCGCCCACAGAACCGCCCGCATCACCCGCTGCTGGCTGGACAAAAACATCCTGAAATGAAGTGTTTTCGAGAATTGTGCTATTCGAGACACAGTTTAGTGCAACACCGCCAGCCATGCAAAGATGTTTCATCTGCGTCTCCCGCTCGACATGTTGAGCCAACCTGATCATGATAATATCTGTGACTTTTTGTAACGATGCCGCGACGTCCTTGTGAAACTGCGTCAACTTTGATTCAGGTTGTCGGACGGGCTCACCGAATAATCTGGCAAACTTCCTGCCGACCATTATCAAACCATACTCGTACGTGAAGTACTTCATGTGCAACCTAAAACTGCCGTCCTCACGAACCTCGACGAGTTCTCTCAGGATTAGTTCGGTAAACCTCGGTTCGCCGTATGGTGCCAGTCCCATGACCTTGTACTCGGCACTGTTTACCCTAAATCCAAGATAATAAGTGAACGCCGAATACAGCAATCCGAGCGAATGTGGGAACTGTATGCAGTGAGAAAGTTGAATGTCATTCCCTCGGCCAAAGCCGAACGTCGTCGTGTCCCACTCTCCTACACCGTCGATAGTGAGAATCGCAGCCTCTTCAAACGGGGATACAAGAAATGCACTTGCGGCATGCGAGATATGGTGCTCCGTGAAAAGTACCTTTCCGTCATACGGCAGTTGATTCTTCACCAGTTGGCGAATCCAGATCTTCTCCTTGATCCAAACAGGCATTGCTTTGAGGAAGGAAAAAAGTCCTGAAGGAAATGTTGCGATGTATGTTTGAAGAATCCGGTCAAATTTCGTGAACGGCTTGTCATAGAAAACGACATAGTCGAGTCCCTCAGGCTGAAGCTTTGCATAGTCGAGACAGAACTGGACTGCATTCCCCGGAAAATTCTGGTCGTGTTTTTTGCGCGTGAAACGTTCTTCCTGCGCAGCCGCAAGGAGCTTTCCATCCTTTACGATCGCCGCCGCAGCGTCATGATAAAAACACGAAATGCCGAGTATATTCATGCAAAATCAGAACTGGCGGGTGCTGTCTTCAAGCGTGTGCTCAACTTTGTTCTTTGGCTCCCAATAGGTGGCGGACCTTCGAAGCCGGTGATTCATCAAATCCTTGCCTAACAAACGTGAAATGAGGGAAAACGGACCAATCAGAAGAATATAAACGAGGGA
>CAYNRS010000278.1:0-3873 GCA_964399565.1 uncultured Ignavibacteriaceae bacterium | reverse complement strand
CATTAAGCAACGCTGGCTCAGTTACTATCAACACTACTTTGGACAACGATCTCAGCGGGGCACAAGTGAATAATTTCATTGCCGCGGTAGCTGGAACCATTGACCTCAGTGGGTCGGGAACGAGCTATAATAATGGAGCTGGAGCGACCTCGAATACACTTGCTGCCAGCACCATTAAGCTCGGCAATACGCTCACGATTGGAGCCGGAGCTTTTAACACAACGACCGGTACTGTTGAGTATGTAAAAGCAACAGCTCAGTCCGTTTACAGCGGTGTTCAGAGCGCCACGTATGGAACACTCATCGTCAGAAATGGCACAACGGCGAATGCTAAAACTTTAAACGGATCGGTCACTGTGTCTGGTGCCGTAACAACTGATAATACGCGGTTGACGGTCGGAGGGAGCAACACTCTTGCGGTAGCGGGAAGCGGGATCAGCGGCATCAACGGCGGCGACATTAAAGCCGACGATGCCGGTGCAACGGTCAACTACACGGCAAATGCCGCGCAGACAATTTTCCCGACCACATATACGAATCTTACCCTGTCAGGTTCAAGCGGCACGAACACGAAAAGCTCTGCCGGGAACTTGACTGTAAACGGTACGCTAACGGTCAGTGCCAACGACGAGCTTGACGTCACTGGCGGCAACGCGCTGGCTTTTGGCAACGGCTTTACGCTGAACAACACCGGAAACGTGAAAGCGTCCGGCAACGTAACGTTTGGCACTGGGCCCACCATTACAGCGGCTGGTACGTTTACTTATTACAGCTCGACGGTCAACCAAAACGTTGGTGCATTCGCATATAACAACCTCGTCTTCTCGGGTTCGACAGACAGGGTTTTCACCGGCACGACGAGCGTTGGGGGTAGCTACACTGTGGCGGGTCACACAGGTGGGCGCGATTATAGAACGAACACTGTCACGTTCAGCTATGCCGGCTCGGGTCAATCAGTGGTCGCTGACAACTATTATGACCTTGGCTTCACGGGATCTGGAACCAGCACACTCAGCGGCTCCGGTACTGCCGAAGCAAGAAACGTAACGGTAGATGCCTCAGCAACTCTGGCTTTGTCTGGCACGTCGACCTTGAATGTAGGCTATGCTAGCACTCCCGGTGCGATGGTCATCAACGGCGCGTCAACAATCGGGGTCGGCACGACCCTTAGTGTGGGTCGGACAGGCGGGACAATCTTTGGATCGCTTACGAACAACCTCACGCTTAACAACAGCGGTGATGTTAAGGTATACGGCAATGGAACTGCGACCTACAAACTCGTGAACTCAAGCGCAGCAACGCTGACAAACGTGACGGCTGGATCGACTTTGTTGGTTAACAACGCAGATTTTGAAAACGACGGCATAATTACGAACAACGGAACTATCACTGTTAACTAACAACACATAGCGCGCAAGGGTCGATAACCCTTATGCGGTTCGGAACCAACATAGATGTTGGGTCCAGGCCGCAATCACCATCGGAAAGGATTCCTCTTCCGCGTGGTGACTTGCAGAGCTTCACTGAAGGTCCTCCAACTGTTGGGGGTCCTTCAAAAAGGCCTGGATTCGGCGAGTGTGGTACGCTTCGTGGGATGAGTCCGCCTAATTGGAGAAATCGGGCGAGGGAAGCCATCGCTACGGGAATTCGATTGCAATGGTCGGGGCATTCCCAGAATACGCAAGGGGCAAGTCCGCCCTTGAACCAGGACTTCAGAAGTCTACAAAGATTTATCCATGGACCTCGGAAGTCTGAAAAAGAAACGAGTCAGATTTCCCAAATCGAATTGAAAAGCTCTGGGAGATTTCGGAAATCCTTGGATCACAACTCGCAAAAGAGTTTATACTCCTTCTCTTTTGCGGCAAATTAGGGGATTGCATGTTTTCATGATGAAACAGAAGACTCATAAATCGACATTCTGAATCTGCCGGAGATCCGCTCAGATCTCCAGCAGCCGATTATCGGGGGACGCGATCGCGGGTTGGCTCCTTTCCCGCCGCATCCGAAGAAAGAATTCGAGGAATTTGAAACTCGTTGAAATAAGCACAAAGAAACATATTCAGGAAGAAAAACTCTGAATTAAGATCTTCTTGCGACAAGGCGATATTCAGGAATCGATGAAACGACTGGTTAACATATTGCTCTTTGTCTCCACGCTCACGTCCATCTCTGCAGAGTTGGCAACAGCGCAGGGAAGGGTGCGCAACGGAGGAACGATCTGGAACTTCCGTGGCGGAGGCGGCATAACGGCCAACCAGTTCTTCAACAGCAATGCGGCAGGCAATCGAAACGGAGTCCTTCGCAATGCAGACACTATTCGCGTTGTGAACGGAGCTTCCGGGTTTTTCCAGAACTTTGGGAGCGCGGGTGGAGTTGGGACGGTAAAGAACTATATCGCGACGGGCACAGCTGCGGGTGGCGGCGGCGCAATTCTCCCGACAGGCCAGTATGCCAACGGCGGTGGCACTACAGATAACGACAGCGCACACGCCGATCCGGCAGGCACGCTCATGGGAACAATTGTCGTTGCCGGAGGACTGAATATTGGAACGGGCGGATTCGACACAGACTCGGGAAAGGTAGAGTTTGCGATTGCTATGACACTGCCGACTATCAATTACGGGACTCTCGTTTTGACAGGGAGCAGCGCAAAATCGTTAGCCGGTAGTATAACCGTGAACGACTCGATACGAAATGCATCCGGTTCGACATTGAATATCGGTTCTAACACTTTGTCACTCAAGGGTTCATCAAACGTTTCAACAGGGTCATTCCTTGTAACAAACGGGACAGTCCAGTACAACGGAGACAGGGATCAGACCATCATCCCGGCTTCGTATCGGAATCTTGTTTTATCAAGTTCGGCTGGGAATCATACGAAGACGGTGAACGGAACGATGGCCTTTGTCTCGGGTGGGTCGCTCAACATCGGTACACGTGATACTCTTGAGGTGGCAAGCGGTGTCCTGAATCTGACAAACCTGACGTCCGGCGGCTATACAAATTCCTCGGCGGTGAAAGTGAAGAGTAGTTCGACGCCGGTGTACGGAACAATTGCCAATGTAGGCAGTTACATCTTTGAATCTGACAACACGCAGACGATCGCTGCTGCGACGTATGGAAGCTTGACTCTTCGGGGAAGCGGCGCCAAGAACTTTCCCAACGCGACAGTTGCCGTCCGGGGAGAGTACAGGATAGAAGGCTCGGTTGGAGCGAGGGATTACAGGTCTGCGGGATCTTCGGCAACATTTGCGTTCGACGGATCGTCACCCCAGTCAATTTCTGGATTATCCGCCGAACAGTTTAACCAACTGAGGTTTAGCAACACAGGAACCAAAACGCTCGGTTCGGGCAGTGTGGAGGCAAACAACGTAGTTGTCATTGCGAACAGCGGAGCTGTTACCAGTAACGCCAGCGTTACGGCAAACAATGGTGTGACCATTAACAGTGGCGCGTCGTGGAGTAATAATGCTGATATGAATATTCTGGCTGGAGGTCTGACCATCAACAGTACAGCCTCGTTTGGCAATACTTCAAATGTTATTGTCACCGGTAATTTGACAAACAATGGCGCACTTTCGAATACTGGAATTATCACGATAAAAGACTGACTCCAGCATGCAGAAGAGACAAATGATGTCGATTGATAGTACATTACTAACCGCTAGACAGACGATGGGTAAAATGCTCAGCTTAATCGCCACACCCTTACGCGCGTCGGGAAGCCTTCGGGCCTTGCTTCTATCCGCGTCCATCTTGCTTCTCACGGGAGTGGGCCAGGCTCAAAACCTGATAAACAGCGGCCAGATCAACAGCACTGGCACCATACGTGTTAAAGGGTCGGTTCAGGGCCTTCCCGCAAGCATCGACGGC
>CAYNRS010000277.1:0-3878 GCA_964399565.1 uncultured Ignavibacteriaceae bacterium | reverse complement strand
TGTCTTGATAGAGAATTTGTACAGCTCGCCTTCGAGAAGTCCCGGTATGAAGGTCTCCCACACCCCTGAACCCCCCAGGACGCGCATAGCGTGTTTCCTTCTATCCCACGCATTGAAGTCTCCAACAACACTCACACTCTTCGCATTCGGTGCCCACACGGCGAACTGCACTCCTCCAATACCATTAATCTCAATGAGATGTGCTCCCAGCTTGTCATACACCCTGTGATGATCGCCTGCGCCAAAAAGATACAGATCAAAATCTGTGAGTGTCGGCAGGAATGAATACGAATCGTAAAACTCCTCTATTCTGTTATCATGAGTCGATTTCCGGAGCTTGTACGGGAAGATGCTCTTGCGTGATGGTATGGCTACCTCGAAGAATCCTTCTTCGTGAACCCTGCTTATCGGATACAACTTCTCTTTGCCCGACTTGCTCACGGAAAGCGCCGACACTTCCCTGGCATCCGGAAGGAAAGCGCGGATCACCACGAAGGATTTGTGCTCTCTCGTTTCAACATGAGCGCCGAGAACCTGATACGGATCATGATGGTCAGTCTTGACGATTCTCTGGATTTCTTTTTCTGGAGTCAAGAGAGACATCTTTTAGTCGGTGGAAGGTTCATACACTTTGTTCTTCTCAATGAATCTCCGAACAGCATCGGGAACGAGGTAGCGGATGGATTTGCCTTCTTTGATGAGTCTTCGGAGAGCGGATGATGAAATGTTCAGTGGGTCCCCCGATAGTCTGATCGCCCGAACCCGGGCTGAACGCTCTGCCCGCTCGACGGGAAATCCTTCACGCTCGTAGACGCCCAGCGAAGCTCTCGCGAGAATTTCTTCAGGTGATTTCCATGAACGGAAGTCAAGCAAGTTGTCGCTTCCCAGGATAAGGAACAGGTCGTCGTCAGGGTGGCGTTCTTTGATAGCTCTCAGTGTCTCGACCGTGTAGGAAGTTCCTTTTCTCCTGAGCTCAAGCCGGGAGATCTCGAATGAAGAATTTCCACGGATAGAAAGCTCGAGCATCCGAACTCTCTGCAAGGGCGATGCCCCATCCAAGGATTTCTTGTGAGGTGGAATAAAGACGGGAATAAACACCACCTTCGACAGACCAAGTTGCTGACGCGCTTGCTCGGCAATGATCAAATGACCGACGTGAGGCGGGTCGAACGAGCCGCCAAAAACACCCAAACGTCGTCGTGCGGTTCTTAAGGCCATACGCTAAAGCACTCGTTCATATACTTGCAGCGTCCTCTTCGCAGTTTCTTTCCAGGAAAACCGCCGGACATTCCTCAAGCCTTCTGCGATGAGGGTTCTGCATAATCGGGAATCTCGAAGAACCTGGTCGATCGAATCCGCCAGCTCGCCTTCGCTTCCCCGATGAAAAACTACGGCTGCGTCGCCGACTGTTTCGGGCAATGCCCCTCCGTCCGAAGAGACGACCGGCGTTCCGCACGCCATCGCCTCAATGGCCGGCAAGCCAAACCCTTCATACAAGGACGGAAGGACAAATACTTCTGCCTCATTATAAGCGAGGACAAGGTCTTCCGATGACACCCTGCCCAGTTCGCGTATTCTGTCGCTGATGCCAAGCGCTTTCGCACGAGCGGCGAGAGATTCGCTTTGACTCAGCCGTCCTCCGATGATGGCCAGGTTCATTTCCCTGTGGCGCAAAAGAGCAAAAGCCCCAAGCAGATGCTCCAGTCCTTTGTGAGGCATGGCATTTCCAACGAAGAGAATGTAGGGATTGTCGAGGTGAAAACGTTTCCGAAAATCCTTCATCCCTTTGGGCGCCTTCAGAGGCTTGAATTCCGCCCCAATCCCCAAGTAGATTACCTCAATCTTCCTTTCATCCACTGAAAAAGACTTCAAGATGTCGATTTTCGTGAATTCTGAATCAACAATGACACGTGAGGAATGTTTCACGGCGTGAGAAATCATCGCCAAGGCATAGGCTTTCCTGAAGGGATGGACCCGGGGGAAACGAATGTGGATCAAGTCGTGTATCGTGACCACGGAACTGCTTGCGAGCCCTGCCGGAAGTGTGTAGTGCGGTTCGTGAAAGACCTGGACTCCGTCCTTGTTCGCCTGCCTCGCCAGAAAGAGAATCTCATCGACCGAATATTTGCCATAATTCACAGGTATTTTCTTCCACTCCTGCGGCATGGTTATTCGCGGTGCGTCGTCACGTGAAACATAAGCTATGAACCGATGTGGCGATTGCAGGCCGTGAAGGTTCACGATGAGTTGCTGGATATACGTGCCGATGCCGTAATCAAAGTATTTTCGTGCATCAAATCCTATCATTGGTTCAAACGAACTAATAGTACTGTTTGGATTCCGCTACTTCAGTTGAGCCTTTGTGGACCCCTCCGGCGTCATGAACTTTTGAGCATCTTTCTCAGAGCATACCCAATTTTTAACGAGGCAATGGGCATCATTCTAAAAATCAGGTATTTACACCTGTTAACAATGCCGACATCAGAATAATGTTTCAACACAATTTGGTTCAAGGCAGTCTTCTCCTCTTTTTGTCCAGAGGTCGCAACTGTCAGTTTCATTCCCAATAGATGAGGTAATGTCCTTTCATTCCTTAACACTCTTCGTATGTGATAGTGTTCATAGGAGTTTTTGCCGAAGATTGTTTCGGATATATGCCCAAACCCTTCAACGGTAATTCGTAACCGGTGAACGACTCCATGTTCAAGGAATGAATCATTCCCACTTCGCTTATAAATCAGGCTTTCCGATAAATAGTGCATCATCAAGCCGTCGGATACCAGACTGAGAAGCCTTCCGGCCAATGCCCAGCATGTCCCGTAAAAAGATTCCGGAATTCCAGCCGATCGTTCCCATAGCTCTCTTCTAAAAATCGGGCCTGACAAAAAACTAAAGAACGCTTCGCTGGTTCTCGCTTCACGAAAATATCGTTTGCGCTGAGATGCATCGCTGAACTGAAAGATCTCAGGGGCAGAAATATGGTTGAATATCGGGTGTCCTCGTAAAGGGTGCATTTCAAAATCACATAATGTATGTTCACACAGATAGATTTCACATTTGGACTGTATGTGATGAAGCACCTTATCCACTGCACCAGCCTTCATGAGGTCGTCGGCTGAAAATAGCCAGCAGTATTCACCTCGAGCTAAGCTGACGACTTTCGCGATATCTCTGTCGATGCCCCCTCGACCTTCTTGCCGGTAATACTTGATCTGCTGATAGTCATGTTGCCTTTGTGCCACAACGCTCCGCGTGTCATCTGTTGACCCGCCATCCAAAATAACCACTTCGACGTTCTCCGTGAGATTGGGAATTATACTATCCAGGGTTTGTCCAATAAATTTCCCAAAGTTGTATGTCGGGATACATATGGAAAGCGAGGGATGAGGCACGACTATCTGGCTCCTTGTGCTCTTATCAAGTTTATCATTTTTGCAAGTGGCGGGATTCTGCGGAGAGTCCTTTTGGTTTTACTCTTCAGCATCAACCATATCATCCTGAGCCTGGTTTTACTATTCACTAATTGTTTGTTTGTTCGATGAGCATACCAATCATTGACGCCGGTCCTCATAAATCGAATGTAACCAAACTGTTTCAAGTACCTCATGACAGTTGAATTCTCAAAGTTCGAGTTGTCTTCAACCAAAAGAATAAAGGGCATCCATTTCTCAACGGAAAATCCCTGGAGTACTTTATATTCGTGGCCTTCGACATCAATCGAGATAAAATCAATATTGTCATGAATGTGGGCCTCCACGAGCATGCTGTCCAACGTCATGGTACGCACCTGAACTGTGCTTGTGACAAACCCATGACTCTTGATTCTCTCGTGAACCTCTTTCTCGGTACTGACGGTTGACATCCCGTCAGATCTCGCT
>CAYNRS010000276.1:0-3887 GCA_964399565.1 uncultured Ignavibacteriaceae bacterium | reverse complement strand
TTCTCTGCCGGAATAAACGTCAGCGTTGCAGTTCCTTGCCAGCGGTATTTTCCTTTCATAACCGGCGAGATAATCATTGGTCCAGAATCTTCGTCCTGGGGGACTTCCTTGAGCGCCGTCATCGCCTGGTTGAATGTTACGGCGATGGTTTGTGACTGGTCAATGGACCGCGTGCGTCCCGAAGGAGAAACCGTCACCACATGGACGGGACCCGATTGCTGAGCAAAGGCGGGAAGCGCCAGAGCAAAGAAAAGCAGCGAAGTGTGGGAGCGAATCATAACAACCCCCTCAGAATAGTGAGTGCTTGATGGAGAGGCGGTGAACGCCTATATTGGGTGTGTGTGGAGAAGTAATCGTTTTTTCTAGCAACTGTCAAGGATGGCGACATCATGGATATCACAATCAGGCCTGCCTCCGAGAGCGACGTTGGTGTTATTGCCGACTTTAACGTTTTGATGGCAAAGGAAACCGAGGGAAAAAGCCTTCCCCTCGACCGAGTCCGCGAGGGCGTCAAATCGATCCTCATCGACCCGTCCAAGGGGTTGTACATACTCGTCGAAGAGAACGCTGAAATTCTCGGCCAGCTGATGATTACCTACGAATGGAGCGACTGGCGGAACGGGAATTTCTGGTGGATTCAAAGCGTTTATGTGCGCAAGGAAAACCGGGGGAAGGGCGTATTTCAGGCGCTTTTTAATCACGTCAAGAAAATGGCTCATGGGCGCAAGGATGTTTGCGGATTGAGGTTGTACGTCGAAAAACACAATGAGCGTGCGCGCAAGACCTACAAAAGACTCGGAATGAAGGAGACAGACTATCTTCTGTACGAAATAGATTTCGTCTTGTAGGTTTCCGTTTTGATTTTCGTTTTCATATCTTTAGGGTCAGAATTTTGAGAGTCAGTGCGGACGGGGAGTTCCCATTGTTTCTTCATATCCACTAACCCAAGGAGGATGTATGGAAAAAAGATTGTGGATGGGGTTTGTTGCCGTTTTCGTGACGTTGGAGATTACCTCGTTTCTTGTGAACGGCCTTCTCCTCGCTTCCACCTACGAGTCGCTCAAATCTCTCTGGCGAGAAGACATGATGTCAAAAATGTGGATTTATCATGTCATCACGCTTATCGGTTCCTTCTTCTTCACGTTGGTGTTCTCGAAGGGTTACGAAGGAAAGGGAATGATGGAAGGAGTGCGTTACGGCGCCTACATCGGTATCTGGCTGAGTGTTGGAATGGCATACGGAACCTATGCATCGATCGCTATTCCGTACTCACTTGCCCTTCAATGGTTTTTGTACGGCGTGGTGGAATATATCATTGCGGGTGTTGTGCTCGCGACGGTATTCGCGAAAGTTGCGAAGGCGCCGCCCGCCGCATAGTACATTCTCACAAGTATTTCGCACCTGTAAACAATCGCTCTCAAATAGCCAGACCCTTAAGGGTCTGGCTATTTATATTCACCACATGCACATGACATCCTGCTGCGAAACAAATTCCGCACAAGACGCAACGAACAGGTTTTTCTCCCGCTGGTCGAAGAAATACGCCAGACGATTCAAGAAAGGAAAACTCGAAAAGGTCCAACAACACTTGCTTGAGGGTGTGAGGAAGGAACCTTTGGCTTCGAAGGAAATACTCGACATCGGTTGCGGCGTCGGGTCATTGCATATGATACTTCTTGCTGAAGGAGCGTCCAGAGCAACCGGAGTCGATCTTTCTGAAGGCATGCTCGACCAGGCAAAGAAATTCTCTGCACAAAGACAATTGCAGGGAAAGACTTCCTATATCCTGGGCGATTTCGTGCAGAAAGCCGATGAGCTTCAGCAGGCGGATATCACTTTGCTCGACAAGGTCGTTTGCTGCTACGAGAATGTCGAAGCGCTTGTAAAGAAATCAACGTCGAAAACTCGCGGCCTTTATGCTTTTTCCCATCCACGACAGAGTTTTCTGATGAGAACAATCTTCAAAACTCAGATTGCCATCTCGAATTTGTTTCGAATGAGTTTTCGACCCTACTGGCATGATTGGACATGGGTACGTGGACTGGTCGCTGCGCAGGGATTTCAGCTCGTGTACGAAAACGCCACGATTGCCTGGCAGGTAGCGGTGTATCGAAGAATAGCGTAGTAGGACGGAATGCCATTCCGTCCTACGAGCTATTTCAACAACACAAGCTTCCGCGTTTGCGTAAACGACCCGGCCACAATGCGGTAGAAATAAATCCCACTGGAGAGCCGACTCGCGTCAAGGGAAACTTCGTGCTCGCCTCCCGTTTTCTCCTCGTCCACCAGTTTCGCTACCTCCTGTCCTAAAAGGTTGTAAACTCTCAACGAAACGCGAACTGTACTGGGAACTTGATATCGAATGGTCGTCCTGGGATTGAAGGGATTGGGAAAGTTTTGAAGCAGAGAGACGTTGACCGGGATCTGTGTTATCTCATCCTGAGCATCCGAGAGAACTCCTGTGCTCTTCATCGCAAAAAGCCCCCTGTCCTGGGTAAGAGCGAAGGTTGTATCACCGTAGGAAACAAGTCCAAGAATCACCGTACTGTCGACGCCAACTTTTGTCCACGACGAACCGGTGTTGGTTGTTACATAAATTCCCCGATTTTCGGCCTCGCGTTGCCCGAGAAAATTAAAGGGATCGTCATACAACCACGGACCCTATTCAGATGGGAACCGCCGGAAAAAACGGAACGGCATACGCAGCGACAAGCATCAACCTGACCTATCCTTCGACGTTACATTCGGTGGTCGCGCATTTGGTACTTTACAAAAACAGATCAAAGCTCGAAGGCACACGACGCTGAAGAACTAAAGCTCAGCGGGGACCACTTTTAGGGGGGGTGAAATCGATGGTGAATATTGAGAAAACGCGGTGGAAAAGCAAGAAGAAAGAATGATAACTACTATTCAATAAAAAAGGCGCCTGACTGCCGTCAGGCAGGCCCATTGCTGAGGGCCTCGCAAAACTGGTAGGACGACGATTCTCGTCCATAGGTTACTTCATCAGCAGCATTTTTCTGACGACACGCTGGCTTCCGGATTCGAGTACAGAAAAATACACCCCGCTCGGCAGTCGAGACGCATCGAATGTTACCTCATGAATCCGGCCTGCTTCGGTGACGCCTTCGAACAGAGGTGCCACGTTTTCACCAAGAATGTTAACTACGTGTAATCTCGCGTCGCCATCTTCAGCAAGCGTGAAACGGATGGTCGTCGTGGGGTTAAACGGATTCGGATAATTCTGCTCAAGAACAAACTTCTTCACGATGGCATCGCGGACTTTTCCCACTGAGGTTGTACTTGGCTTGAGAAACCACGTCGTAGCGGTTGGCTCAGTCTTGAAAAACGTTAGCAGCATCTCTGCAACTTTCTGCGCGCCGCTCTGAGACGGATGCGTCCCGTCTGCGGCAAAATCGGCACACTCCCAGATAAGCCCGTCGCTTCGCGGCGTCGTGCCGTCAGCCCAGAGATAGGGGCCCCACAGCAACCAGGGTGCACGAGCGTTGGAACCATCGACCGCAAGTGACGTGTCGCCGTTGATCTGCTTTTCGATGAGCCACTTTACGGCAAAACCGGATTCGTAAGCATAGGGCTCGGGATTGAGCGTCGTCGTTGCGTACCCTGCATATATCCGGCTCGAGTAGTATGCAATCTTGATGTTGGGATATTTCGACTTGAGATTTCGCGCAATGGATTCATAGTTCGCTTGCAGCATCTGGGCATGAACAGGAAA
The DNA here is from genome assembly GCA_964399565.1 of uncultured Ignavibacteriaceae bacterium. GTDB lineage: Bacteria > Bacteroidota > Ignavibacteria > UBA10030 > UBA10030 > JACQPT01. Next base: position 151 of record CAYNRS010000276.1, on the reverse strand, counting down.
TGCCTGAGTGGGGCTAGCGTTTGCTTCTTTCACCCAAGCCGCCTGCACCTGTTGAGTTGTCACTCCTGCCGCCGTCAATCTTTGTTCAACAACCGTCCAGAAATTGGCGGATGGATCCGCAATAGCTGCGGCCGTTTGTCCGCCTTGTGCT
>CAYNRS010000275.1:0-3892 GCA_964399565.1 uncultured Ignavibacteriaceae bacterium | reverse complement strand
ATCGTTGTGATCGTCTTTCCGATCGCGTTTGGATACATCTGACCGCGTGCCAATGGGCCCCCATCAACGCTGGAAGAACAATGAGCCAATCCTGTCAATAGCGCATTTCGAAGACGTCATAGAGTTGTGCAACATTCGAAAACTCTGCCCCCGCTACAAAACTGGAAAAGAATCCCGATTGGCAAAGAGCTGATCGGGATTTTTCTTGTACTCAGCCTTTTCCAGAAACAGAAGTCCAAACGCCACACATCTTTTGCGGATGAGGTAAGGTCTTCTTAACTTGCGTAAGACTTCTTTACTATTGAACGGCACCTTCGGGAAATTCATTGAATACTCAAACCGTTCAAGCAAAACAAGAGACAAGACCGTGGGTGGGTGACTTGTGGGGTGGTCTCGCGGCAATGCTTGTGGCGCTTCCATCCTCCATTGCGTTTGGTGTCCTGACCTACACGGCGATAGGACAGGAATACTCGGGAGTCGGAGCGATGGCCGGGCTCCTCGGCGCAGCTGCCCTCGGTATTATCACACCTTTCTTCGGAAGAACCGGCGGACTGATCTCAGCCCCGTGCGCACCCGCAGCGGCCGTTCTTTCAGCGACAATTACGGAACTTCATGTCGGTATCGCTGGAGTCAAACTAGAACCGGCTGACATACTCCCTCTCCTTGCGCTGACCGCCCTACTCTCGGCGGCTCTTCAAATTCTTTACGGACTCATCGGCGGAGGTCGCTTAATAAAGTTCATCCCATACCCCGTAGTCAGCGGCTATCTCTCCGGTGTTGCAGTCCTTATTGCACTTGGTCAGCTCCCAAAACTGTTCGGGTTGCCGAAAGGAACTCAACTCTTCCAGGGCTTGACCACACCTGGATCCTGGCAATGGGAAGGACTCGTTGTAGGAGTCGTGACGATTGCTCTCATGGGATTCGCCCCTCGGATTACAAAGAAGTTGCCGGCCGCAATCGTCGGGCTTTTGGGAGGGATTGTTTGCTATTTTGGACTAGCTCTTTTTTTCCCAGCGTTAGTGATCCTCGAAGGTAACCCGCTCGTTATCGGGTCCATCCAGGCACCCGGCTCTTTCATCAGCGCGGTGACAGATCGAATCTCTTCAGTGTTTTCTGTTCAGTTCGCTTCACTCCAGCTTATTATTGTGCCTGCGCTCACATTGTCGGTCTTGCTGTCGATCGACACCCTCAAGACCTGCGTTGGTCTCGATGCCCTCACACGAACTCGCCACAAATCCGACCGTGAGCTTATCGGGCAAGGCATCGGCAACCTCGCTTCGTTCTTGGCTGGAGGGATGCCGGGAGCCGGAACGATGGGGCCTACCTTAGTTAATATCACCAGCGGCGGCCGCACGCCGCGCTCCGGGATTATTGAAGGCGGCTCGGTGGTTCTAGCAATCCTCCTCGTAAGTCCGTTGATAGCCTGGGTTCCCATCGGAGCTCTGGCAGGAATCTTACTCATCATCGCTTGGCGCATGTTTGATAAAAGCATATTCCGCCTCCTGCGTTATCCGGCCGGGCGGCTGGATTTTGCAGTCATTGCCGGCGTCATCATTGTCTCTCTCGCTATCGACTTGATTGCCGCTTCGGGCGTGGGAATAGCGCTCGCGATTCTGCTTTTCATCCGAGATCAGATTCGTGGCTCTGTAATTCGCCGCAAACTCTACCTTAGTCAAGTCTCATCGAAAACCCGGCGTCGATCCGTTGAACGTGAGATCCTCAACCAACGGGGAGACCTGGGTGTTTTCTGCGAACTTCAGGGCAATTTGTTTTTTGGCACAACCGACCAGCTTTTTTCTCAGCTCGAATCGGATCTGAGAACGAAGCGGTTCATTCTCCTCGATATGCGTCGGGTTCAATCGATGGACTATACTGCGGCCCACCTTTTTGAGCAAATGCATGCACAACTGGCGGAGCGTGGAGGGCAATTGATATTCAGCGGGATGCCCACGGGCCTGCTCAACGAACGGGACTTTGAACATTATTTGGTCCAGCTCGGAGTTGTCAGACACGGAGCCGGAGTAATGATTTCGGACACTCTGGATAATGCGCTTGAATGGATGGAAGAACGCATTCTGGAAACTTCTGCTGGGAACAAAAGGGACGAAGAAGAATTGCTCGAGCCAAAGGACTTTGAACTTTTTCGTGAATTCGATGAACGCATATTGAAGGACCTTGTAAGCTGCATGACAGAGATTTCCGTTGGAGAAGGAAAGAAAGTCTGCTCACAGGGCGAAGTAGGTGATGAGATGTTCCTTGTGCGGCGCGGCAGTGTACGAATCATGCTCCCGCTGGAACGGGGGAAACGCCATCACCTTGCCACTATCGGACAAGGGGACTTCTTTGGCGAACTCTCCTTCCTGGACCGAGGTGTGCGTTCTGCGGATGTCGAAGCAAAGGTTCAGACTGACCTCTACGTTCTCTCCCGCGCCCGTTTCAACGCCCAATCCAGAACCAACCCTGCAGTCGGCGTGCAGGTTTTTGCCCGCCTGGCACAAGCTATCGCGCTGCGTCTTCGTCAGGCTGACGCCGAGTTGCGCGTTCTCGAAGAAAGATAGAACTCCGTTCCATGATTCGACACTGATCGTCCGAGTTTGCAGGAGATCAATTCCTTTTCTGATGCTCACCCACGTTGAATGCCAATCGTACCGAGTGATTTGAAATGCGATGACCTATGAATCCGCTGCAAATTCCCATCATGAAGAGTATTCCGCAAACCGAGGAGAGTCCGAAAAAATCAGCCAAATCATTGGCCCGCACGGGTAGCCAATCATACGAGTAGGGGGCCATCCCCTTGCCTTTGATAAACAAGTGAGGTAGTTTGTACTCCCGGACCCACCTGGCAAACCGCAGCTTCACGGGGAGGCGAAATGAAGAAAGCTCTATCTCAGCCCAAATCTGTTACACCTCAACAAGTCAATCATGATTCTGTTCGTACGGCGTTAACCACCGAAGCACTCGAAAAGGCCATCGTAGATAATCTCTACCTTATCCAGGGCAGAATTCCCAGAACCGCAACGCGCAATGATTGGTACATGGCTGTCGCTTACACGGTTCGCGACAGAATAGTACATAGATGGATGCGCACCATCGAAACGTACATGGGGAACAAAGATAAGTCTGTGAGCTATCTGTCCGCTGAATTTCTCATTGGCCCTCAGCTGGGGAGCAACCTCATAAGTCTCGGGATTTATGATGAGGTCAAAACCGCGGTTTCTCACGTAGGTCAAAACCTTGATGAGCTGATTGATCACGAAGAGGAACCCGGCTTAGGGAACGGAGGCCTTGGGAGGTTGGCTGCGTGCTTTCTTGAATCTCTTGCGTCGCTTGAGGTTCTCGGCGTGGGTTACGGAATTCGATACGAGTTTGGAATCTTTGACCAGGAAATTCGAAAAGGCTGGCAGGTTGAGGTGACGGATAAATGGCTTCGACTCGGAAATCCCTGGGAGATTCCCCGCCCGGAGATAGCCTTCCTCGTTGGCTTTGGAGGCCGCACGGAACATGCTACTGACCACCAGGGACGCTATACCGTGCGTTGGATGCCTCAACGAATCGTGAAGGGTGTGGCATGCGATGTCACGGTGTCCGGCTACAAAGTCAATACGGTGAACCTTCTTCGGCTCTGGAAATCGGAAGCCACGGAATCGTTTGATTTTCAGGCTTTCAACATTGGTGATTACAACAGGGCAGTAGAAGACAAGGTGGCATCCGAAAATATCTCCAAAGTTCTCTATCCCAACGATGAATCCATTCACGGCAAGCAATTGCGGCTTGAACAGCAGTACTTCTTTGTCTCTTGCTCACTCCAGGATATGATCAGGGTTCACCTGAACAGGGGCAACGAGCTGCACGATTTCCACAATGCTTACGCCGTCCAGCTGAATGACACACA
>CAYNRS010000274.1:0-3902 GCA_964399565.1 uncultured Ignavibacteriaceae bacterium | reverse complement strand
ATAACGAGGGCGTGAGGATTAATGTCTGCCTGCCGGTCAGGCGGGGATTGATGGATTATTGGAATCCAATTATGTACGGGGCGGCGAGTTCTATTCTCGTGATTCTCAACATTTTGTTTGCGTCGTGCAACCCTTTTGCACCCGGGTTGGATACAAGCGACGATCCTCTTAATTCAATCCTCGGAGATCCCACCACGATCGAAGGCGTTTTTCAGAACATCAAGTATTCTTACACATTTCGCGACACGAGCATCTATGGACAGCTTGTGAACAGCGATTTTACATTTCTCTATCGAGACTACGACCGTGCAGTGGATGTCACCTGGGGCCGGGATGAAGAAATGAGAACAACGCACTCGCTGTTTCGGAACGTCCAGCGCATCGACCTTGTCTGGACGAACATCGTCTCTCAATCTTCGGACTCTTCCAATACGCAGCTAAACGTCGTTCGCGGCTTTAACCTCAGCGTCACACTAAATCCTTCCAACGTAGAGCGAGCCGATGGTTACGTCAACCTGTCACTCGTTCGACAGAACATGCTCCAGCCGTGGCAGATCCTTCGTTGGAGGGACGAATCGAACTTCTAGCCCGCCACATCGCATAAACTGCCATGGCCACTGTTGCGTATCAGGGAGAGCCGGGCGCGTTTAGCGAACAAGCCGCAAGGAAGTTCTTTGGCGTCGGCGCCCCGTTGAAACCCTGCACAAGCTTCAACGATGTTTTTGCTTCAGTGTCACGCGGGTCATCTCGGTTTGGGGTTGTGCCAACGGAGAATTCCGTCTTCGGCAGCATTCACCAGAATTACGACTTACTCCTGAAGCATAAGCTCATCATTGTGGGGGAGGTCATACTTCGAATCCAACTTCATTTGATGTCACTTCCTGGCGTGGGTTTAACAAATATCCGCTCGGTGTACTCTCAGCCTCAAGCGCTCGGTCAATGCGAAGAGTTTCTTCGAATGCTGAAAGGTGTCCAACCAATCGCGTTTCAGGACACCGCAGGTTCGGCCAGAATGATCTCCGAGGAGCGTCGAAAGGACAGCGCTGCTATAGCCAGCTCGTCTGCAGCGAGAATTTACGGACTTCGCATCCTTCGCAGGAATGTGGAAAGCAATCACAAGAATTTCACACGTTTCGTTGTGCTTTCAAGGAAACAGGGGCTGGTTCCGCGGAAAGGAAAAACATCACTTGTGTTTGCCACGAAGAACGTACCGGGGACGCTTTTCCAGGCTCTTGCTGGTTTTGCACATCACGGCTGCAATCTTGTCAAAATAGAGTCTCGACCACTCATGGGTCGGCCGTGGGAATATTTGTTCTATCTCGACGTTGAAGGAACCTTGCGCGAAGAGCCTCTTCGGAATGCATTGAATCATCTTGAAGAACTCAGTACCTTCATGCGCGTGCTTGGAACATACAGAAAAGGTAAAACGTATTCGTCTTGACTGGATGCAATGCAGATTCGTTATGTCATGAAAGAAGGTTTTTCCGGATTTCGCAGGGCGAAACTTTCCATGTTTGCCGCCATCCTCACCATCTGCGTCTCGTTGTTGTTGCTCAGTTTCTTTTCGATTCTGCTCATTAATGCGAACCAAGTAGTTGAATCACTTCGTGAAAAGGTCGAAATGGAAGCATTCCTCGCGGATCCCATGACGAGGGAAGAAGTTGAGGCTGTAAGGGCACAGGTCGCCGCTCTCGAAGGGGTGCGTGAAGTTCGGTTCATTTCGAAAGAAGAAGCAGCCGAGATTTTCAAAGCCGAGTTCGGGGAGGATATTTACAGGGTCCTCGATTTCAATCCTCTGCCGGCATCTCTGAAGATTTTTCTTAAGGATGGCCACAAGACGGCAAGGGCGGCTGCATCAGTACATGCGGCCGTAAAAGCGGTCAAGGGAGTCGACGATGTGATCTACAGAAAAACTCTTCTCGAAATGCTTGACCAACGCGCGATGACGCTCCTGTGGTTTAGCCTCGGGGTGGGCGTGTTTATAACAATCTCGTCAATATTTCTAGTCGCAAACACAATTCGTCTCGCGATTTATGCGAAGCGAAAAATCATCCAAACAATGAAACTCATCGGTGCAACGAGAAGCTTCATCAGAACTCCTTTTCTGCTTGAAGGTCTTATTCAGGGTCTCGTTGGCGGAATTATCGCTGCCGGCATCGTCTTTGTGGTTTTCAATTACCTTGAGCGCTGGGTGTCCGTTCAACTTTCCGATTTTGTCAGAGTGCAGACGTTTTACTATGGTGTGATAGTAGGAATAGGTTGCATTTTGGGATTGCTCGGCAGCATGATTTCCATCCGCAGATTTATCGGTGAGAGCGTAGCCAATTAGCGTTGCTTTTTCAGCAATTGTTTTCAAAATTTCCCCTGTTGTTTTTTACCCACCATGAAAAGTATTTTCACATTTCTCGGTTCCTCCATCGGCAAAAAAATTGTGATGAGCCTTACGGGGCTCTTCCTCTGCACGTTCCTGGCTGAGCACGTTGCGGGAAATCTTCTGTTGTTCATGAATGATAACGGCGCGATGTATGACGCTTACACGGAGTTCATGTCGCACAATATCCTGATCCGGACGATTGAAATCGTGCTTTTCGCAAGCCTCATTGGTCACGCGCTCAGCGGCGTTGTTGTATGGCTTAAAAACCGACGTTCACGCCCCGAGGATTACAAGGTTTACAAGTTGAACGAGAACACGGAACTCGCTTCGCGCATTACGATGCTGAGCGGGAGCGTCATTTTTCTGTTTCTTGTCGTTCATCTGAACACCTTCTTCATTCCGACGAGATTTGGCACGGAAAACACATCGCCCTACGCTCTTGTCGAGCAGGCGTTTTCAAACAAATGGTATAGCGCCTTTTATGTGGCGGCGCTCATCCTGTTGGCCTATCATTTGCGGCATGGGTTTCAGTCGGCTTTCCAAACTCTCGGTCTCAAAAACAAGAAGTACTCCCGAGTTTTGGACTGGGTAGCTGCTATTTTCTGGCTTCTGATTCCTTTGGGGTTTGCAAGCATACCGATCTACTTTGCGTTCTTCCATAAAGCGGGCCCGGCGGCAGTAGTCTTTGGAGTTCAATGAAATGAAGCTTGAATCGAAAATTCCGGATGGTTCGATAGAAAAAAAGTGGTCAAACCACCGGTTTCACATGAAGCTGGTAAACCCGGCGAACAAGAGAAAGTATTCCATCATCGTCGTCGGCACGGGATTGGCAGGGGCCTCTGCGGCAGCAACACTTGCTGAGCTCGGTTATCAGGTGATTTCGATGTGTTATCACGAATCCCCGCGCCGGGCGCACAGCATAGCAGCTCAAGGCGGGATTAATGCGCCAAAGAATTACGCAAATGACGGCGACAGCATATGGCGGCTCTTCTATGATACCGTTAAAGGCGGCGACTATCGCGCCCGTGAAGCAAATGTGTATCGCCTGGCGGAAGTGAGCAACAGCATCATCGACCAATGCGTGGCTCAAGGCGTTCCGTTTGCGCGTGACTATGCCGGGTATCTGGATAATCGCTCCTTCGGCGGAGCGCAGGTGTCCCGAACATTCTACGCAAGGGGACAAACCGGGCAACAGCTTCTTCTTGGTGCGTATTCGGCGTTGTGCAGGCAGATTGACGCGGGATCGGTGAAGTTCTTTCCCCGACGGGAAATGCTGGACGTTGTCGTCATTGAGGATCAGGCGCGCGGAGTGATCGTGCGGAATCTTGTCACAGGAGAAATCGAATCGTACGTCGCTGATGCTGTGGTGCTTGCAACAGGCGGCTACGCAAACGTCTTTTATCTGTCCACGAACGCCAAAGCAAGCAACTGCACTGCAATCTGGCGCGCGTACAGAAGGGGGGCATTCTTTGGCAATCCATGCTTTACGCAGATTCATCCGACGTGCATTCCTGTTTCAGGAGAACAT
>CAYNRS010000273.1:0-3912 GCA_964399565.1 uncultured Ignavibacteriaceae bacterium | reverse complement strand
ACCTTGAGAATCCTGTCGTACGCCCTGGCCGACAGCCCCAGCTTATTCATCGCCATCTTCAAAAGCTCGGCTCCCTTCTCATCGATCTGACAGAATTCCTTGATTTCTTTCGCCTCCATGTCGGCATTACTGAACACGTCCTTCCTGCCTTCAAACCGTCGTGCCTGGATTTGACGGGCCTGAACAACGCGCTGACGAATCGTCACGGATGTCTCTCCGGCTCGCTTTGAGGAAAGCCAGTGTACTTCACCGCCGGCACTTCAACATGGATGTCAATGCGATCCAACAATGGCCCTGAAATCTTTCCCACGTATTTTTGAATCTGCATCGGTGTGCATGTACATTCTTGGTAGGGATTGCCATAGTTTCCGCATGGGCATCATTACGGATGTCTTTCAAGGCGCACAACCACAAACATTCTTCTTTCTTCATTCCAGCGCAGTCGATCCATGTTTTCTTTCCACCATTTTTTCACTACGCCAAGCTCGTTTTGGCGGAATTCAACTTCAACGTGACTTCGCAAATGCTCGTATGCATCATGAGCGAATATGCCTCCCTGCTCTATCATCTCGACCATGGCGGGAATGGCATTGTGGTCTCGGAGCTCCAAAACGGCTTCAAGCATGTGAATCCGAATCTCCGGATCCTCCTCATGCTCAGCCGCTTTCAATATGTCTTTAGATGCGATTTGGGCATCCAGCTGTTTCAGTGTTTCAACTGCCTTCCCTCGAACTTCTCCCGACCTGTCCGCGAGCATCTCAAGGGTCTGCGGAATCGCCGAAGTCTCGCGAAGCTTTGCCACCAAATCAAGAGCCGACTTTCGAACTTCTGCATCCTCATCTTTCAGTCTTTCAACGGCAAGAGGCAGCCACTTCCGCCTTTCGTCAGCATGGGCGACCAGGTTCTGGAGGGCCGTTTGGCGGTCCGTGCGGAGTTTACTTGAAAGCATATGCACCAGGTGGTCAAGCGGGTCTTCGACTGGTTTGCGGAAGTAGAAGACGCCAAGGATAAAAATCGACACCACGGCGACTGCCGCTGCGAAATTCCGCGCAGCAACGGATTTCCGTTCAGAAAACCTGACATAACGATACGTTCCCGTCAAGATGAGCGCAAAAGCCAAGATAACGACGATGAGGGGACTTGTCGGAAGACCCGTACTCCAGGACAACTTTACGCCGATGAAACTAATGACCGAGCCTGCAATCCATCCTATAACGAGTCGCGTCGAGAGTTTGTCAGAAAGCAGCATTGCGCCTACAGAAGGAATGACAAGATAACTAAACACGAGAAACACGCCTGCGATTGCAACGGAACTTGTGATGACAAACCCGAAAGACATGTAGAAAAGGAAATCCCACAGGCGGACGTTGATGCCGGATGCGTCGGCCTGCACGGGATCAAAGGAGATCGCCATGAAGTTGTTCCGGAAAACAAAATGAAACAGGCCCACAAGAGTGTAGATACCGGCTGTTTTGAGCACTACGTCTTTTTGCACCCAGAGCAACTCACCTTTGATGATGTGGTCGAGTTCCTGGGGCCCGAGAGCGCTTTGCGACAAAACGAGAATAGTCGCCGCGAAGGTGACGGCATAGACTATACCGATAATCGCCTCGTGCGGAACCTTTTCCCCCTTCATGCGCGTGACCGAGAAAATAAAAGCCCCGAAAATGGTAAAAGCGAGCGAATACAGATAGAGCTGGGTACTGTCCTTTCCCACCTCGTAGCCGAGGAGAACTCCAATCACTGTCCCAAGAGCTGCGATTTGCGCGAGGGCAAGGTCTACAAAGATGACTTTGCGGGCGATGACATGTACACCCAGATACACATGAATGCCGGTCAGCACAAGACACGCCGCGAGCGGCCACACCATCGTTGACGGAAGGTAGAAAATTTGTTCCAGGCTGTTCATTCAGATCAAGGCTTCTGCAATTCGATCCATAAGATAGGAAATAAGTTTTTCGTACGTATCGATTTCCGGGGCGGCTCCGACATCGATGTAGGTCACAACAACTTTTGCGTTGCATTTACTCGCAACATAATCAGAGGCATCGCGGGAATAGAAATTATCATTAAGAATCATCCCTATATTCTCTCTCTTCATTTGCTCCACGACCGCATCGCGATGTTGTGGCGGAGGAGGAATTCCCGGTTTTTCTTCAAGCTCGCCGGCAATCTCCAGCCCGAACCGGTCGCAGAAGTAAATATACGTCTTGTGATATGACATGATTTTTGAGTTTTTGAATCTTTCCGCATCTTTCACCCACCCTCCGAGCTTTCCTTCGAGCCTGTTTGCTTTGAGCCATTGCTCAAGATCGCCATTGCGCGCCTTTCTGACGAGAATATCGCCACCTTTGTTTCCAATAGCCTTTATCAGATCTTCGCCAAATGTGGAAACATCAAGGCGGTTCGAGAACGCCCTCAAACGGTTTTCGAAAACACTTGAGTTCAATGGGTCGAGCTTTTTCAATCGTTCAGCGATGTTCTCAGCCATCATTCTCACGTTAAACGGGTCAAGCCAGACATGAGGATTCCCCTGGGGGTGGATGTCACCCCAGGCTCTTGAGACTTCTGTGGGAAGCTCTTTCACGGGCACGTTAATCGTCGCAATCAAGTGACCCGACGTTCCCGGCTGGATCCTTGGATTCCCTGATGCGTCCACAACGTTTTTGGCCCACACGTCGAGGTTCAATCCGTTTTCGACAAAGAGGTCAGCGTTCATGGCCAGTTGATTCATCCTTGGTGTCGGGGTGACATAATGAGGGTCCTGCTTTGGATTGGCCAAGGCAATTCCCTCGACCTTATCTCCACCGACCTGCTCAACAATGTACCGCAAGTAATTCAGCGTTGTAACTACTTTTATCCTTTTTTGCGCAACCGATACATCCGACGTTATCATACCGCAGAGCAAAAACGCCAGAAGATATTTTCCAATTTTCATTTTGTTCCTTTCGTGATTCTTTTTTTTGGGCTCAGCGGTTCACCCAGTAAGGTTCTGTTGGGTGTGACCCAAAAACAAAGTTGACTTCCAGGAGAACCGTGTTCACGTTGTTCAGTTCAGGTACGTCGCTATGCCGGCGTTCAAATCCTAATCTGAAACGAAGAAATTCAGTGGTGTAATAGCTTGCATACACCGACCAGGCTTTGGTTGCCAGAGATTCATCCGTGGGCTCTTGGGCCCAGTCGTACCTGCTTCCAAGATAGAGCCAATAGGAAAGTTGATATTGAAGGTATCCAAACCATCCATACGCGCTCGCGGTCACCTTCCTCCCTGAATCTTCGTATGTGTGCTTACCAAAAAAAACCTCGCCACCAGCGACAAAGGACTGCGACGATCGGCCTTCGGATGGCGACCATTTATAGGTCAGGTCGAGCCCCAAGAGACTCGTTGAACTTGGGCCGCGTTCAAAGTAGCCACTCCCACCGAATACGGCAATGTGCTCGTTATCCCAGTCTCCCGACAGGTTGAGATGGCCAAGGTAAGCGGGCTGGTTAGTCTCGTGTTCCTGGGAAAATGCTAACTCACCAGATTTGACCACGTCCACATTCATTTCCAGTGTTGTCCCCGGAATGACGTTTGGAAGGAAAAAATCGAAGTCAATTCCTACCGGATTGAAGCCGGATTCGAAGAATTCTCCGTGCTCAGTCCCAAGGAATTTTGAGACCACGAGCGGTCGCGTCGTCCAGGGCACATCGTGCATATGAAGTTTGTTGTTTACACCCAGAGGAGCACGAAATTTTCCGAGTTTCAACTTCATTCCTAAAGGCGCGGATTCGAGCAGGGGCAGTTTTTTGAGCAGCCCATAGGCTTCTTCCGGATCGACGGCAAAACCAGTGCCTGCTTCATCTTCAATGGCAATGATTGCAACCGCTTCCGCATACGGGTCGACAGGAGCCCGGAAATCTAATTCGATC
>CAYNRS010000272.1:0-3924 GCA_964399565.1 uncultured Ignavibacteriaceae bacterium | reverse complement strand
TCATGAACGAATCTGCTTTCTGCAATCTGCGACCTGCCGGCTGAGTCTAATGCGCATCCTGGTCATCAACGGACCAAACCTGAATCTTCTCGGCAAACGCGAGCCGGAGAAGTACGGCTCGACGTCGTTGTGGGATATTGAGAATTGGCTCAAAAAGAAGTTCGAGAACGTGAAGTTTGAATTCTACCAATCGAACGTTGAGGGGGAAATCGTGAATTTTCTCCAAAAGGCGATGGATGGCATGACCGACGGCATCGTTCTCAACGCCGGCGGTTACACGCACACTTCGGTTGCCATTCGCGATGCCGTTGCCGCTCTCAAGGTTCCGGTGATCGAGGTACATCTCACGAACCCTCAAGCCCGGGAAGAATTCAGACACAAATCCCTTATGACCGGCGTGTGCAAAGGAGTGATCTCAGGTTTTGGAGCGCTGAGTTACGAATTAGCTGTCCGCGCATTGACAGAAAAGAGCGCATAAGAGCTCATCAATCCAGTGATCCACCACTCCATAAATCCACTGAGCCTCATACATGATCAAAGCTGTCGTCTTCGACCTCGATAACACGCTCGTAGATTTCATGCTGATGAAGCGTCAGGCGGTAGATGCGGCCATCCATGCAATGCGTGACGCGGGGTTGAAGCTCCTCGTCGACGAAATCAGAAAGCGCATCGACGAGATCTATGAAGTCCGGGGGATGGAGTTTCAAACGGTCTTTGACGAACTGTTGTACAACGAGTTCAGCAAAATCGATTACAAGATTCTATCGGCCGGAGTGCTCGCATACCGCCGCGCCCGTGAAGCGGCTCTTGTTCCCTACCCTCATGTGTACATGACGCTCATGGAGCTGATGAAGATGCACCTCAAACTCGCCGTTGTCTCTGACGCACCGTCGAAGGAGGCATGGCTTCGCCTCACCTATCTGAACCTCCATCACATGTTCGACATTGTTGTGACGTTTGACGACACGGGCGAGCGGAAGCCCAGCCCTGGACCATTCAAGAAAGTACTCGAACGTCTCAATGTCCAGCCGGCAGAATCGTTGATGGTGGGAGACTGGGCGGAACGGGATGTTGTCGGCGCGGCGCAGGTGGGAATGAAAACCGTCTTCGCGCGTTATGGAGACACATTTGGAACTCAGGTCTCAAATGCAGATTACGATATTGATGACGTTGCCCAGCTCATAGAAATCGTCAGGAAAGAAAACATGTCATGAAACTCACCTCGAGAATGATTGCCGGCATCGGTGTCGATCTTGTCGATGTCGAACGCATGAAGTCCGCCATTAACGCATGGGAAGATTCGTTTCTCAAGAAGATGTTCACAAACACTGAGATCACGTATTGCTCGTCGAAGAAATCCCCTTACAAGCACTATGCAGCAAGGTTCGCCGTGAAAGAGGCTGTGAGCAAGGCTATGCATACGGGTTGGAGCGGAAAGTTCCGCTGGCAGGATGTTGAAGTCGTGAACGAACCTTCCGGTGAGCCGAAGGTCAATCTCCACGGCAAAGTTGCGACAGCGCTCAAAGGCAACCGCGTCCACGTGTCGATTTCACACACGGAAACGACCGTGGTTGCGTTCGCGGTTATTGAAAAGATGTAGCTCGAGCCCGCTTCATTGCAACTCAATCCATAATTCGTTAATTTTGTATTGCCGATGAAACACACAGGCATTCGAAAACTCTACTACTCGATCAGCGAAGTCGCAAAGATTACCGACCTTGAGCAATACGTGCTTCGGTACTGGGAGACCGAGTTCGAACAGCTGAAGCCCGCAAAAAACCGCGCCGGGAACCGGATCTACACGAACAAGGATATCAAGCTTATCCTGTACATCAAAACGCTCCTCCGCGATGAGAAGTATACAATCGAAGGCGCAAAAAAAGTCCTTGAGGAATATGTTCCCGAACCGGATAGCGGGGAACAACTGGAACTCCTGACCGTCCCGCCAAAGAAGAAAATCCAGGATGAAGATATCCGCGCGGAGATGGTTCAGATGAGGGAATTTCTGGAGGGCCTGCTGACGAAGTTCAAGTGAGGGCTCGTCGGAACGGCGGGATTTGAACCCGCGACCCCTTGCACCCCAAGCAAGTGCGCTACCGGGCTGCGCCACGTTCCGAATTGATTCGTTCTTTTATTTTCTGCCAGTCCGTCCAGCCTTTTGGCGACTTTAAGAACTGTTCTCTTTTGAATGCTTCGCTGCGTGTAGAGAATTTCTCAAAATAAACGAGTCGCCACGGACGTTTTGCCTTCGTTGACCGTGATTCCGCGTTGTTATGTTTCTTGACTCTGTAGTGCAGGTCTTCGGCATGTCCTCGATAAAAACTGCCATCGATCTCACTCTGAATTACGTAAAAGAAGAATGACATAAACAATTTGCTGCACCCCAAGTCCCGAAGGGATCACTTCGTGACAAGTGCGCTACCGGGCTGCGCCACGTTCCGGTAAATCTCAATTGCATGATGAATATAGCGAGAGAATGTTCGTGAATCAATGAGAACGCATTGATGAATGCGCATTCGCAGGAACGCCATGGAAACAAAAACAAGAAGAAAACTCATCTTAGTCTCCGATAAAGTCCTGATCGCTCCGGACAAAGAATCCGACCGTACGCAGCACGGACTCTATTTGCCGCCCGGCGTGAAAGAAAAGGAAAAAGTGCAGAGTGGATTTGTCGTGAATGTTGGACCCGGCTACGCTGTCCCGAATCCTCATTTCATCGACCAGGAACCCTGGTCGACAACGCCGAAGGACCCGGTGAAGTATTTGCCGCTCCAGGCGGAAGAGGGGGACTATGCCATTTTTCTGAGAGACTCCGCAATCGAGGTTGAGTATGAGAACCAGAAGTACCTGATTACGCCGCACTCCTCAATTCTGATGCTCATCCGCCGAAACGACCTGGGGGAGATTCTTGGCAGAGAATAATGTGCTGAACGGGGACGTCCGGATTTTCAGTCATCAGAACGTCCTTCTCCAGCTGGAATCGGCCGAGTTCAAAAACGGGTACTATGTGCTTGAGTTTTACTCGAAAAACGGGAAGCCGTCGCCCGCGCCAACCAACAGCACGGCAAAATTTTATCTTTACCCTTCCGGCGGGACGCTACGGGACAGCAACTATCAGCTGCTTTTCTACGACTCTAAATACGATACCTATCGCGGTTTTAAACCGCCTCGTGTGAGAAACTCCACCGGGAACAAAACCTGACTGTAATTCGTTGAGAGTCTGGACCACTCACTTTTCTTTGGAGGTTACTCGATGTATGATATTCTGATTCAGCGGATGAGAGACGAAGTAAAACAAGCCGGTGCGCAGGAATTGCGAACACCCGATGAAGTCGATGCTGTCGTTCCGACATCCAAAGGCACGATGCTTGTCGTCGTCAATTCTGTCTGCGGATGCGCTGCTGGAATCTCAAGACCCGCATTGGCAGTGGCGATGAAGCACACGGCCACTCCCGACAAGGTCGTGACAGTTTTCGCAGGCCAGGACAAAGAAGCGACGGCACGCGCGCGCGAGTATTTCGACAACCAACCACCTTCTTCTCCCTCCTTCGCCCTCTTGCGCGATGGGAAACTTGTGGAAATGATCCACAGACACCAGATTGAGGGTCACTCGGTTGAACAAGTCGTGCAGAGGTTGACAAGCGTGTTTGAGCAACACTGCTATTCGAAGCAAAAACAGCCTGTTTGACGGCCTAAACTGCTTTCTTTCGACAAAGCCCGATCCCCGAAGCATCGGGCTTTTTTGTTTCCTGGGAACTTTGGCCCGGCTGCATGGGTTAATAAGCGAGATCCCCAAAACAGCCACTCTTGCTTTCATTCTAGTATGACTTTGAAAAAATCCAGGGCCTTTTTCTTTTTTCCGCTTCTCTCACGCCGTTTCGCTGCTCCATCGGAATTCTCACCAGTCGTTATCCAATCACATTT
>CAYNRS010000271.1:0-3927 GCA_964399565.1 uncultured Ignavibacteriaceae bacterium | reverse complement strand
TGGGCATGCTTTTCCGCAGCATTCTCCGAAGATTCTTGTGTTTGGTTTTGTTGAAAACTTGTGTCATCGCTATTTAAACTGACCCCCTTTGAATTTCCCCCTTCGGAAGGGGGAAAAAAAGGGGGTCGGCGTATTTGCTTTGAACCGGCACTTGAGCCTTAGTCGTCGGCTTTGTAGACCACGCCTCCACCAAACAGATGGCGCCTGCCCGCCGCGGATTGTCTTAGAAGGCAGGCGGGGATCCTGAAAATAGCCACCACTCGTGGAGGAACACTCGCGGACCATTTTCCGCCTTCGCCGACTTGTCCCGGCGGAGTTCTGTTCCTCAAGAACGCAGTCGGGAGTTTCTCCAGAATCCTGTAATGGCTGATGGTTGTTCCGTTCATAGATACCTCAAGTGGCTTCTCCCGCCAATCCTGCCGCAAAACGGCGGTTGAGAAATCGTTTGAGCGATCATATCCTGCTTTCCACGAAACATTGATTACACATACTCGCCGTCCCACAACGCGTCGAGGAAATCTCCATACGGCATGATGTGGATTTTCCCAATCGTACGGCTCGTCGTTTCAAGTGAGACACAGATGTACCTTTTGAGGTTCTTTTCTTCAGCGAGGGCGGAAAGTGATCGCAGGTCGGCGGCGCTCACCGTTCGCTTTGCCTTCGTTTCGATGGCCGTGTGCTCACCGAGAATGAAGTCCACCTCATAGCCGGACGCGGACCTCCAGAAGGAGATGTCGGCGCCGGTGACATAGTCGCAATGCGACAAAAGCTCGTGAGCGATATACGTCTCAAATGCCTCTCCGTACTCTGGCGATCCGGGTGAAACACGGCGACGCTGTAATGAAAGGGCGACACCGATGTCGAAAAAGTAGAATTTGGAAGAGACAAGCGGCTTCCGCTTTTTCGATTGTTTCCATGCCGGCACTTCAGTCAGCAGGAGGGTGTCCTTCAGGATCTCAAAATATTCGTAGACAGTCGTCCTGGGCACCTGAGCATCATTCGAAACATTCGTGTAGTTCACGACCGTCCCGTTGCAGAAAGCAGCCACTTTCAGAAACCGACTGAACGCCGGGATGTTGCGTGTTGCACCCTCGGCGATCACCTCCTGTTGGAGGTATGTGCCGGTATACGCCTGAAGGTCCGCCGGCGGGTCATTAGAGAAATAGACCGACGGGATCAGACCCGAATTCAGCGCCCTGTCGAGGTCAAACTTTCCGCTCAGCTCCCGCCGGACGAGCGGATGCAGATATTTCGTGCGGGCCCTTCCGCCGAGCAGGTTGACGCCTCCGCCGCGAAGCCTGCGGGCGCTCGAACCGGTCAGAAGAAAGCGGATCTTCCTCTTCTCGATGAGACGGTGCACTTCGTGAAGAAGAGCAGGGAGCCTCTGGATCTCATCGATCACCACTATTCGGTCATCCGGACGGAGCTCCTGTTCGAGGCGACCCGGATCTTGGCTGAGTGCCAGGAACGTTGTTGTGTCCAGGAGGTCGTAGACCCGTGCTGAGCTCATCGTATGTGAGATCAGTGATGATTTTCCCGTCTGGCGCGGACCCAGCAGGAAATGAGACTTCTGTCCAAGCATTCTCTCAAGATCGAGAATCCTGGAAATGAAAAGCGGTTCCATTTCAAAACCTTTTGCTGATTCTATCGTCATTTAGTATAATAAATGACGTCTAAATTGTCAAGGGAGTTTTCAGCTGTTCCGCCTTCTCCGGATGTCTCTGTGTTCTGTACCTACCGTTTCTCTCCAAGATGGCCTGTTTCGGGCTGACGGAGCCCTTCTTTTCGCCAAGCTTTGTGATGTGGTGATTCCCTGATTTGGTCTGAATACATCATTTTACCACTAAACCTCGCAGCTTCGTCAATCTTGTTTTTGCATCCTTCAACTCAGGACTGTCAAAATCCGCATCCTTCCAGATCTCCAGAAATTTCTCGTACGATCTTATCGCATCCTGTTTGTTCCCTTGTTGTTCGTATGCAACGCCGAGCCAATAGTGCGCTTTGACCGACGAGATGGGCCAGTAGAGTGCTGAGCCCGGATTGTTCAGCAACGTAGGTGTGCCACCAACAGTTGGGAACCAACGCGTCAATTGTTCCAATTGACTGGCAGCCTCGTCAATCTCGCCCTTTTTCAAAAGACTCACAGCGAAGAAAAGGTTCGGGTCGTGGTTTGGAACAATTTTCGAATACACTTTTCGGAATTGCTCCACAGCGTCATTGTACTTTCCTTCCTCGAACGCCACCAGAGCAGAAGCGTAGTTGAACGTTACTTGCAGTTGCGGCAGTTTCGGGTCGAGGTCTGCTTGAATTTCACTCAAGACCTTGTGTGCTTGTAAAGCATTGCCATTTTTCACCAACGCCCACACTACATAATCTCTTCCGTAGATTCTGTCCTGAGGATTTTTCTTAAGCTCGGCTGAAAGCTCCCTTGCAAGTCGAAGCATCTCAGCGTACTGAACCGCTTCGTAGGCGACCTGTAGCTGCTGTCGGAGCGCAGCGAAACTGCCTCCCTGCGTTATCGGGGCGGAAGGAGTTTTTGCCAACTTTTGTTGAGCAACCTTGAACAATCCCCGGTTTATATCGATTACGGGAAACTGAAATCTCGACATCTGGAAATATTCCACTGCCTCGTTGTAGTTCCGACGGACCAGCGCATCGAACCCGAGTTTGGTTGCCGAATCAAATTCTCGCCGGAATCCAATTGCTTTTTGATACCAGACCCGAGCCGAATCATACTCACCAAACTTCGCATGAATGTCACCTTTAGAGTCGTAAGGATTCGGCTCGCCGGGAGCTAATTTCAGATACTCGCTGATAGCTTCCAACGCTTGCTCTCTGCGATTGAGCCCGGCAAGGAGATAGGCTAAGACGTTCCAGAGGTTTTTATCATAAGGATTGACCTTTAATCCTCGACGATATGCTTGCTCACCCTTCTCCCAGTCCAACATCCTTAAGTATGTGAAAGCCAATTGGTCATAGGCCTTTTCTTGTGGAAATCGCTCAAGAAGCTTTTCAAACGTCTCCGCAGCTTTTTGAGGTTCGCTCTGCTGGGCATAGTTTACTGCAAGGATCTGGAGTCGTTCTCGTTCCGATGCCTTATCACTGAACTCTACAGCTTTTTGAAACGACGATCGGGCAGCTTCGCTTTCTCCAAGGGCATTTTGCACTTGAGATAGCCTATAGTATGCCATTGCAAATTCTTTGTCTAATTCTAAAGCTTGTTTGAACGCCGCACTAGCTTCTTGAGGATAGAACTTGCCAGCTAAGTCAATTCCTGCAACATAGGAACGATATGCCTCTGGCGATTTGGTTGTCACCTCCGCTACAGACTTTATCTCTGATGCGGGGGTCGGAGCAATTTTGAAGTCGCTGCGAATCAGCATCGCAAGACTGTCAACTAAACTAAAGATTTGTCCGGACGAGAAGCTTGTGAGTCGTTGAGAGCCGACAATCTTGCCCGACTCAACCTCGATGAGGAGTGTCGTTACAGCCAACGTGGGCTCCTTCTGGAGGATGGTTCCCAGCAGCATTGTTTTAACGCCCGCCCTTTTAGCAACCTGTGTGGCGACCGAAGGCGATATGCTCTTTGCATCGGCTTGACCGAGCTCTTTCTGAAAATCAACCAACCGTTCACGGCTGATGACATCGAGATCGCGAGCTTGTGACAGCGCAGTGATCAGAAGGTTCGTAAGCATATCCGCTGTGTGGCTTTTGTCCTCAGGGTCGGGGATATTCTCGAAATACATGACCGCCAGAGAGTTCTCCACCTCTGCCGTGCTTTTTTGCATGTTGACTTGAAGATTAAACGGATTGAAAATCAGAACTAGAACGACCACCGCGAGAATCACTGCAACCGGGATGAGATATTTCCGGAGTCGTCTTTGTGTCGGTGGCGCCGCTTCAACCGGTGCGGCAACCGTCGAAGCT
>CAYNRS010000270.1:0-3944 GCA_964399565.1 uncultured Ignavibacteriaceae bacterium | reverse complement strand
AACTTTGCCAGGAACAGCTTGAAACTCTGACTCTTGTCGTCCCAATCCGAATCCGTGGAGAAAATCACTCCATCAATGTACTGCCTGTGCTGGTCGAGCTCCGCCGGATCCTGCCATTCGCCGGTCCCGAGGATCTGTGTGCGGAAGTTGAACAGCTTGAGTTGCGGCCCAACAACTCCAATCTCTTCCGAGCTTGAGATGGGGATGAACATTGCCTGAATTTTCTCTACCGGCAATCCTAAACTGTCTGCTCTGATCACCGGTTGCTGAGTTTCCAATCCGAGCGAATCCGCCATTTGTTTGCCGAAGCTGCCGAAGAGTAGATCAACCGAGGCGATCCCTCCCACTTCCATTAATGAATCGAGCAATCTCTGAGAAAGTCCAAGTGCGACCATCTTGTTGATGTCGCTGTGTTTGATATTTCTGGAAAAATCGATGTGCGGAACCGCCGCGGCCAAGAGCCCTTTTCTCCGCATCGTCTCAAGTTGAACACGAAGGTCGGTCGCTCCCGCCTGGTACCATTGAACATCGATGATATTTCCACCCAGCTGACGAATTTCTTCAATGAATGCTTCAGCCATGAGTTTTCCCGGAGGCTCCACGGGAGAGAGCACTGCAAAGGTGCTATCCTGACCCCACTGAACTGCATACCTCGCGATGGCTCTTCCCCGCATCTCATAGTCCGGATTTGCCTGGAAGATGAAGCCGCCGATTGCAGCAATTCCATTCGAAGTCGCCGTCGGCGTGATGAGTGGAACTCCACGCGCGTTCGCAATGCCGGCACTTGCAAATACTTCATTGCTGAAGACCGGCCCCATAATGGAAACGACCTTGTCGTCAGAGCAAAGCTCGGTGACCTGCCTTGCCGCAATGCTGGGGTCACGCTCGCTGTCTCTAATGTCAAGTTCCACACGTGGAAGCGCCTCTTGATTATGTTCCTCTGTTGCGAACCGAATGCCGTCCAAGAGTTCTATCCCTAGCTCCTTCGCCGAAGTTTTCTCCGCCTTGAGCATCAACGGCAAAACCACGCCGATACGAACAACGCCACTTCCTTCGTAAAGTTGAAGAAGCGTGAGGGCCTCTCCGACGTACTTAATAGTGGGGGCACGTGCTGCAATCGACCTGAGCATTTCCTGGGCGGATCTGACATCCCCCGAAGCATAGATTCTTTCTGCAATGCGAAGCTCGATCATTGCCTTGATCTCCTCACTCGAGACGCCGCCGAGCAGGAGCTGAAGTTGAGCAGTACTGAGGTGAGATGAGGTCAACATTTCGAGCATGCCGACAGCTCTTGACCGCAGTCTGGCATTTTCAGTCTCCTGATAACATTGCAGGAATTCTTCCGCGGCATCTTCGTAACGGTCGAGCCTGTAGAAGTTCAGTCCAAGTGAGTAGTGAGCATCGTCGAGGTAGCGGGATTCGGGATACAAGTCCAGAAGGTCTTTCAACAGCTTGATGGATTCCCGAAAATTTCCAAGGCGAAAGTGGGCCTTTGCCCCCATAATATGGGACCCCGTTGACCTGTGGCTGCGCGGAAATTCTTTGATATGTCTCGAAAATAATACTGCGGCGCTGTCGTATCGCCCGGACGTAAACTCTCTCATGGCTTCAACGAACAAACGCTCCACATCCGGCTTGAAAGCAACACTGTCCTGGTAGGTATGAGCATTCCCGGCAAAAAGGAGGGATGTGCAGCAAGCGAAGAGAACTAACAATGCTACCGCGTATCGCTGGGGGGTCATCTAACGCTTTTTCTCAAATCTGAGTTCTCGTTTTCCTTGTTGGGCCTTTGGATTCCCCGGTTCAAGTTTTAGCGCCTGTTCAAAATACTCATTTGCCCTTCGCAAATCACCACGTTTGAGAAAAACAAATCCATAGTCTGCACACGCGTCCGCGAGGGAGGGATTCAGCTCAAGCGCCTTCCGCAGGTAGTGTTCTGCCTGGTCAAGCTCCCTGAGCGTTATAAGAACTTCTCCGCACATCTGCCACGCACGAGGTTCCGTTGGATCCATTTCGATCGCAGTCGTGAATTCATGGAGGGCTTTTTGCCATTCCTTGGATCTCGTGTAGGCAATACCCAACAAATAATGCGCAATCCAGCTGTACGGCTCGGCGAGCATTCCACGCTTGAGGACTTTAATTGCTTCCAGAACCGCCCCGCGTCGAAGCAACAACTCGGCGATGGACTCACTGATCCTTGGGAAATTCGGATTAAGGTCCCGGACTTTGCGAAAATGTAATTCAGAGAGCGTCCAATTCTCCTTCCCCCAGTAGGCGAGACCCGTGTTGAAATGAAGATGAGCCCGCAGGGAGCGTGAGAGCGTCTCCTCGGATTCCATCAGCTTCCTGAAATACTCGAGCGCAGACGTGAAATTTTCTGTTTTCAAGTAAAGGGTTCCCAGGAGATAATACACTTCGGCAGGATCCGAGGCGAGCTTCAGCGCCTGGAACAACGTCCGTTCGGCCACGTCAAACCGTTTCAACTCAACGTAGGCTTTTGACAATTCTATCCATGCCATATCGACATGTGGAGCAGCCATCGTCAGGCGATGGTAAAGCTGCGTTGCATGGAGCAGTTTTCCCTCTGCAACGAACGATCGCGCCTGTTCAAGCAATCCGTGTATTGTTGGCTCGTCCATCTGAAAGAAAATTAGCACATCACGGATTCATTTGCAATCAGAAATCCCTCTGCAGCGCCCTCAGTCCGACGTACATCGAAAAACCGGCGAGGCCCGCGGAAACAACGGCGAGCAAGGTGCCAGGCTGGACAATGCTCGAAAGGCTGAATGGCCGGAAGAGAAACAGGGATTCGAAATAACGCGAAAGTGGGAGAATGAAAATTGCTACGAGAGTGATGAGGTATACGAGAGAAACAAGAAAGGTCAGCGTCGCACCCTGAGTGGATGCAACACGAATTGGGTTCTTTTCCTGAAAGCTTGGGAAATAACCCCCGAAGCCGAGATTGACGGCGACGATGCACAAGGACATCCAAAATGCGGAAAAAATTCCGAAATACAGGAGCAGCGGGAATCTCGCTGTAAGCCGGACAAAAGGAAGGTTAATGGCAATCGCAACGAATTCCGCAAGTACTCCGACAACAATAAACGCAACTGCAAATTTTGTGAAATAGAGCTTCTGACGGTCGAGAGGAGCGCTCAGGAGGGACCAAAAAGCGTTCCCTTCCATGCTGATCATGGGAAACACAAATCGCAGGGCAAGCGAGCACGAGAGAAATCCACCGAAGCCGAACAAGACAAGATACGTGATCAGTTGGATCTCCGTCACGCGAAGCCGGAGGTTCAGGTTGCCGATACTCAACACAAAAATAAACGTCAACACACCCATCACCAATAAGTGGATCCATTGACTCGGCTCGCGGATAAACGAATAGAATTCCTTTTTGAGAAGAGCTTCTGTCTGAGGAGAGAAGAACACCGACCTTCTTCTGAAGTCAAAGATTCCAGGCCGAGTCAGAGAATATGGTGTGCTTTTCAACGCGTGAACTTCCAGAGAGACCAGCCAACTCCGATAGTAGAATTTATTGGCCACAAGAAGAGCCACCACAAAAGCTCCCATGGCGACCCCAAGAATGATTCCGGCGAACGGCAATGCCCGAGAGATTTCACCCCGCGCGACATAAAAGAGAAACTCGGATACCCAGTGGTTGGGCAGATAGCTGAGGAACCCCGGCGTTAACTGAGAAAGATACTGGTCGACATTCGGATAGTAGCGATTCACTTCTTCGACGAGCTTTATGGGATTGGAGAGCCGGAAGAAAACGTAAATGAACCCGAAGTACAGGCCGAACAACAGCGTCATGACTTTGCGAAAACCGAGCCTGCTAGTGACTTTCATGATAGCCATTAAGACAAGAACGGCAACACACGCGGAGAGAAACATGAATGGAATGAGGACAAACGTCATGACGCCGGCAAAGAAATACC
>CAYNRS010000269.1:0-3949 GCA_964399565.1 uncultured Ignavibacteriaceae bacterium | reverse complement strand
TGTCTCCTCACCAATGTCAATCCCCGTTGGCTGGCCAAAACCGAATTGACGGCTGTACTTATTCAGGTGGTCAAGCCCAACTTTGAGGATAAGTTGGTAGAAAAAGACGTTGCAGGATTTTTGAATCGCCTCCACAACGTTCGTCGAGCCGTGGACATGCAGATCTTTGTACGTCCTGTTCCCAAACCTGTACGCTCCTCGGCACGTAATGCGATAATGTTCATCGATGATTCCTTCTTCCAATGCAGCAGCTGCTACAAGCATTTTGAACGTCGAGCCGGGAGGATATCTTGTCATCGTCGCCCTGTTAAAGAGCGGCTTCTCTGGGGTCGTGTTAAGCTGGTTCCAGATCTCTGCAGGCTATACACCGCTGAACGCGGATGGGTCAAAATCCGGCTTGCTCACCATCGCCAGTATACCACCGTTCTGTGGGTCAATTGCAACAATGGAGCCGCGGAATTGTGTCATCAGTGACTCGGCGTAGGCTTGCACCTCAGCGTCGATAGTGAGAATCAGGTCAAACCCCTCTGTTGGACGCTTGTCATTTTTCCCATTCTCGAAGGGTCCGAGGAGTTGTCCTCTCGAATTCACAGCAACGTACTCAAAGCCTTTTTCCCCGCGCAGGAAGGTCTCATAACTCGCCTCTATTCCAGAAGAACCGATCACATCCCCCTGCCGATAGTATTCTCCGGTTCTTGCCAGTTGTGCATCGGTGATTTCCTTGCAATACCCCAGTAGATGCGGTGCACGCGCTTTTGTCGGATAGAATCGTTTGGACTCTATTTCGTATCCCACCCCTGGAAGCATAAAAAGGTGTTCTTCGATTGCCGAGAGTGCCGTAAAATCGATATCGCGTCTTACCTTTACAGGAGAGAAGCGTGAACGCGCACGGCCTTTGTTGATTCGCTCCTCAAGAAACTTTGGCTCAACCTGGAGAAAGGAAGCAAGCAGGCTGAGATTCTCCCCTTCGAACCCTGCCGGAATCACCGTAACAGTAAAGGACGGGCCGACATCGACCACAAGCCTGCCATTACGGTCGTAGATGTAGCCGCGAATCGGCTCTTTGACAAACGTCCTGATACTGTTTTCCTCAGACTGTTTTCCAAGCTCCTCATGATAAAACAACTGCAACTGGTAAAGGCGGAGAAAGAGCACAGCAAAAAAGAGGGCGATGATGACAACGAGGATTGAAGCCCGACGGGGAGATGCAAAATCCACAGTTTCCATCACTGCGCCCAGGAAGTGTGATAACGCTGAGAGAATGCGAACATCGGCAAAACGCTGATGATCCCTGTGTACAGTGTTGTTCCCACGCTTGCATCCAGAACCGACAAGAACAATGACCCTTCCGCGCCCTGAAAGAAAATGAGAAAATAAACGACATTATGAATGAAGGAACACATCAGAACAATAAGAATATAGCGGTAGGAACCGAGCGTTTGTTCGATCTGGTTTTCGTTGAAAAAATAACCTGCAATGAAGCTGGAGAGCGTTTTAGAAAGTGCTGCAAGGCCGAGGAATTTTGTCGCAACAATATCCTGCAGAAATCCCGCGGCAAAACCGCTGACGGTGGCCGGAATCTGTCCCCGCCGGAGAGCGACATACACAAGCCACGGGATGAAGATATCAGGAAGATATCCCCAGACTGCGACATAGGGGATAAACGTGGTTTGCAGTAAAAGAAGAAGAATGGCAACCAGTGCAGAACGAACGTACTGTTCCATTCAAACAAATTACCTTACGCCATTTCCAAAACTCGGTCGTAGACAACTTCGAATCGGAAACTCTTTGCTTTGCTGCGTGATTCGATATACTCGGCCACTTTCTCCAGCCTTCCGGGTATCCCCATGATCTTTTCTTGCGCCTTGCGGCCGATTTCGTTGAGGCACTTCATGGTTTCAATTCCCCAGGTGGTGATTAATTGCTCTATTATTCTCTTGTAGTCCCTGGGGCCATAAATACCGGAGCGTCGTATTACATCCGCGTAGTCATTGAAATTCGCCACCGAAATACCGGGCATGTCAATACTCGGCATGATGGCGGAAGCCGAATGAAGAGCCTGGTCGGCATCGCGCTCGAGGATTTCCTTGAACACGCTCATGTAGAAAGCGTAATGACGTGATTCATCTTGCGCGATCTTTTGTGTGATCGCGAAAATGAGGGGCTCGTCCTCCGTCACGATCTTCCCCGTGTTTGAGTGGGAAACCTGAGTGGCCTTTTCCTGACAACTCGTGTACACGAAAACCTTATATGGGTCATGGCCCCAGTCCGGGTTGAAGCCGGCCCGGATGTAGTTGAATTGCAGTTTTTCCAAAACCTGGAAATTCACCAGCCGTGAATCGCGAATGTAGTCCCTCAGAATATTTCCGTGGCGGTCTTCTTCGGCGGTCCACAGGTTATTCCACATTCCCCAGAACGTATCGCTGCCAAAGTGTTCCGCGATCAGTCGGTGAAAATGCGGCAGCCCTTCCTCTGTCAAAAGATTCAGCGTGAGAGCAACCCGGGCGCTGTCTGCCACTCCGCGGACGCGATCGCGAAGTTCCTTGATCTCCTTCTCGTTGTTCGAGTCCTGATCGACAGGAAGAATCTGCGAAGAAAACCAAAGCTCGCGTTTCGATTCATGCTTTTCTATGAGATCCTTGACAATCGTCTCAAGACTGCCAAGAACCTCGTATTTCGACTCGTGAGGGTGCTTTTGCTCCATCGATTTTGGTGTCAAACGAATGCCTCCCGGAAGTCAAGAAAATAAGCCCCGACGAAGAATTGCGGACGCGGCGTAAGTGATGAAACTACATGATGATACGCACTTAGGGGTTTAAATACAAGGCAACGAGCTACTTGAAGAGTTTAAGAGCCCGTTGTTCGAGCTCAAGTCGTAATGAATCCGGCGTTTGCGTCACAACAAACAGCTCCTCCAGCTTCACAAAATCCACGGAGGGCATTATTGTCACCGTTTTAAACAATGTACCCGACTGTTCTTGCACATCGTTAATGATCCCCACGCGGATTCCCGGCGGATAGGTACTGCTATACTCAGACGTAATGACAACATCGCCAATCTTGACGTCCAGGGTTTTGGCAATGTTCTTCAACATGAGCGATTTCCCATCCCAGGAGAGAATGCCGTCAACTCTCGTGCGTTGAACCTTGGCGCTGGCGCGAAAATCGATGTTCAAAATAATGTTGGCAACCGAGTAATACTCATTCGATGCGACGATCATTCCGACGAGACCCGATTCATTCACAACCGGCATGTGGTCACGCACGCCGTCCGCCGTTCCTTTGTCGAGCGTGATCGTGTTTCGCATCAAGCTCAGATTTTTGCCGATCACTTTTGCGGCAATGAGCGGATACTGTGATTGGTCTTTGAGGCCAATCATTTGTCGGAGCCGCACGTTCTCCAGTTTTGCCTCACGAATCTGATTCGCCTGGTCGGCAAGCTCAATGTTCACCCTTCGCAACAATTCATTCTCCCGCCGAAGTCCAAAATAGCTCGACACAAACGAAAGTTGGTCTTGCCCCACCCCCAGGATGACGGTGGCGATCGAACGAATGCTCTTTACCTGCGCGTTATCGTTAAGCGTAAGGAGAACAAGAGAAAGAACGACAAGAAAAGAGAGGAGGGCGTACTCCTTGAGGCCAAAGAGAACATCATACATCCTTTCCAGTACTGCGCGCACTAGTATCTTCTGCCCTTCAGAATGACTTTTGTGTATTTTTCAAGGCTCTCGAGGACCTTTCCCGTGCCGCGGACGACAGCAGTGAGAGGATCTTCGGCGACATGGATCGGCAGGTTTGTTTCAAGACGCAGCCGCTCATCCAGCCCTTTCAACAAAGCCCCTCCGCCCGTCAGCATAATGCCGCGGTCGAGGATGTCCGCCGAAAGTTCCGGCGGTGTCCGTTCGAGTGTCAGTTTCACCGCCTCGACGATCTGCGCAATTGGCTCGTT
>CAYNRS010000268.1:0-3956 GCA_964399565.1 uncultured Ignavibacteriaceae bacterium | reverse complement strand
TATGGACCCACGTTTGTCTGCCAGGTGATGTTCGTGACCACGGTCTGGTTGAAGGTTGAGTCGTTGTCGAACCAGACAACGGGAACATTTCCCCCTCCCACGGGAACAGTGTACTCACGATTCTTCGACGTCGTGTTTTGATCACCTTCCCAATCCACGCCACCGGTGTTTGGCTTTTTGTAGAACTTGTAGAAGACTTTGTCAGTTTCATTAATTGCAACGGTTGCGCTGTAGACGCTATCTGATGCACCCTTTGTCATGCGGACAGTAGTATCAGCTGTATTCCAACTCTGAAAATTGCCGACTACTCGCACTGTGTCGCCCTGTGCCGGATTAAAGGTGAGTTCTCTCATCTTTATCGCCATGTTGACACGGAACGTAACGTTTGTAAGTGGGTTAACAGTTGAGTCGTCATCAAAAAAGTAAACTGGGGCTATGTGGGAGCCATTCACCAATTTATAGACTCTGTTATTCACACTCTCCCAATCACCCAATCGTGGAGTCTTGTAAAATTTGAAGTAGATCGTGTCATCTTTGACAAGCGAGCTGTCGATGAAGCGTGTCACAACCCAAATGCTGTCGCTGGCGCTGTTACGAACCATACGAACAGTGGTATCAGCATTATTCCAACTATTGAAACTGCCCACAACACGAACAGTGTCGCCATTGGTTGGCTGAAATTTCGTTTCAGCCCACTTCACCGCCATATTGACTCGGAATGTTACCTCATCCACCAACATTGATTGCAGGCCTGACCAGCTCGATGCAACTCGGATTCCATCGATCGAGCCGTTTGGCGTTGTCGTCCCGCCTTGTCGAACCGCGAATCTTGTTACATCAATGTTGTCAGTAGTAGTCGCAGTTGCTTGAGTGAGATCCGCGGCTGGCTGACTACCGCCGAGAGTCGGATTAATCCACATCCTTGTCGTATCATTTGAATTGCCTGACACAACTTGGTAGCTGATAACGACGAGATACGTTGTGGCAGAGTCCAGGTCAGTGCTGGAAAAAGACGTGGTCGAATTCGAGGATGTTGCCCTTAGACCAAGCTGAAACTTGTTTGCAGTTGAGCCGAGCCTGATCGAAACCCGTGAAACAAAGAAGCTGGTCGAGTTGCTAGGCAAGAACGCCGCGAAATAATCTCCCGTTGTACTTGAGTTGGCGGATAACCCGCTCAAGTTCGTAACGTTGAGAAGGAACGCAGCATAGGCCGTGGTGCCAGGACCCTGAGGAATAAACTGCCTATAGGCATCCTCGGCCGAAGAACTAGTGCTGATGATGTCTATTTTGTTTCCGACTCCGGATTGACTGTAACCAGTATATGTCAAACTTCCTGACGAGACCTGGACCGGATTTCCAGTACCCGAGAAGTTGACCCAGTTGCCCCCACTGACATTGGCGCCGGAGCTCAAGTTTGTCAGTTGTCCTGCGGTGTAACTGAAATTCTCAACGAGCCCCTGCGCGCCCGCGAGACTAGTTACAACTAGAAGGCATAGGCCAACGCAAAAAGCTTTAGCTTTGGTTTTCATCATAGACCTCCATATGTTTTAGGAATGAGATACTTTATGAACAAAAGGGGTCGATCGTTTCAACAAACCTCCATTAGGTTCAAACCGGAAAGACGAGGGGATAGAAGCGCTTCCAAAGAGCACATCAAGAATAAAGAAAAGAGCCTTTGATGTCAAGCCTTTTTCGCGCAAAATCATGAATGCGTTCGACCGCTTGGCGTATGCCATCGCGGAACTTTTGCTCCCTCTTTTTGGATGAACCTCACAAGTACTTATTAATACTCACTTCCATAACATTTCCACAAGCCATTTTTGTGATCCCGATTTCTAAATAAAGAGCGCGAGTATCAAAACTAAAACAAGATGCTCACGGCAAACTTATGCACGTTCTGTAATCTCCCAAACTGTTCATACGCATAGTCTATTCTTCCGCTTATCCCTTGCGTCATTTCATACATCAAACCGCCTCCAAACGTTGCCTTTTCTTCACTATCTCTTGCACCGATGGCTTTGTAGCCTCCCCTGAAAGCAAGCATGTTGCCAAAAAGGGAATACTCTGCCCCAATGTTCACATTCTCTGAATTGTCATTTGGATGAGAGGCATCTATTGCGATTACCAATGCTTGGTCCTCCGAAGCAATCACGTCATATGACAACCCTATTCGAAGGATGAGCGGCAATTCGAACATATCAGTCGTCAGATTTGCGTTGATGTTGGGGTTGTTCCCCTCGTTGGGACTTATGTCCTTTTGCACAAGGAGGTCGTCCCCCGCAATTCTCAGCTTTTGGCCGAAGTTTGAGATTCCTGCCCCAAATTTCACTCCCGGGAATGGCGTAACGAACAGCGTCCCGAGGTCAATCGCAAAGCCTGTTGCAGAGGAATTCCAAATGTACTCGCTGACATACTTCACATTTGCACCGATCAGGAACCAATCGGTAAGCCTTCTAGCGTATGATACGCCCATAGCGACGCTTCCAGCCGAAAACATTTGGCCGGTCCCCTCGGGAAAATCTTCAGTTGTTCTTTCCATCTCATCCATCGTCAGCGAGGTGAAGTGAATTCCGACTGTGCCCATTTCTCGCATGGGCAGTGCAACAGCGGCAAAATTGAACCTCATATCAGCCAGCCATGTAGCGTGTGAAAAGATCGCTTCAGATTTTGTCAACCCTGCCAATCCGCCGGGATTCCAATACATCGCAGATGCATCGTTAGCCACGCCGACAAATGCTCCTCCCATCCCGAGCGCACGCGCACCCACTGGAATACTCAGGAACTTTGCCGCCGTTGTCCCAACTTTGGTGACTTGTTGAGCACCCAGAAATTCTACGAAACTCACGGTAACGAAAACAGCCAATAAGATTCTTTTAAGTCCGGTTCTCACGTTCGTCTCCTTCGTCATTTGATAACGGCAAACTTACCCAATTTTTCTCCGATACCCGGAGCCTCAATATGATAGATATAGATGCCGTATGAAACCGAAAGGTTGTCCCTTGTAAGCAAATTCCACTCAGCGGATCCATCGAGCAAAGAACTCTCGTGCTCGATCGTGGCGACAAGCTCTCCACTGACGTTGAAGATTCGTATGGTACACTTCTGCGGAAGGTGGTTGAAATGAATCGAACGCGGACCTCTCCCTGTCGTGAAAGGATTACGTTCCTCCCACGTTGCGGCAGCAACATAAGGATTCGGAACTATACGGATTTTATCAAGACTCGATGTAGCCAGCTCTGCATCTATTCGTTGCGCCTTTGTGCTAAATTCAAAGACATCGCTCGAGCGGAAAATCTTTGCAAGGACGATCGTAACTGTATCATTAACACCGGGTAGTGTTTTAGATGAATCAAATAGAACATTGAACGCCCACGTCACGACGGTGGAATCCCTGGAATCCTTTTCCAGGAAGACAATATAGTCACTTCGTGTTGCCCGAGGCCTGAGAGCATCGTAGACAGCGCTGAATTTCCCCGCGCCCGTCGATGCGTCGAGCTCTACAAATGCAAAATCAATCTTTTTGGCCTCGCTCGTGTTGAACACAGCAAAGTTTACGGGAATTGGCGGTGTCGTAAAACCCACTTCAACCGTATATTGGGCAGAAGTATCCATGCCAACATTGCCAAAAACAATCTTGTAATCGCTGGGTTTTGATTGTCCCCGAATTGTCGAGCTCCTCCATTCTTCAAATGAGAAGTCCATAATTCCTAACCTGTTCCATCGCGACCTCAACGGATTAAGACCCGATGACTTTTCGTTTCTCAGCGTCAATCGGAACCCATCTGTTACTGGCTGCTCAAGAGTATCTGCAAGTGACCGGCTCCGATTGATCAATGTATCGGGGAAGGAGGAGTTCGTTACATCAGTCAATGTGAAAGACTTCGTCTTGAATGTGTCTGGTGCTGAACCACTTCCAGAATGGAGAGTGTCCTCAAACGTAATTTTGTACGTTTTGT
>CAYNRS010000267.1:0-3978 GCA_964399565.1 uncultured Ignavibacteriaceae bacterium | reverse complement strand
AGATCTGGGGTTCATCATTCCCGAGGTGACCACTCTTCGTGATCGGTTCGAATTCCCAGGAATGAAAATTCTGCAATTTGCTTTCGGCAGTGGAACGGAGAATCCATTCCTCCCTCACCGCTATATTCCGAATTGCGTTGTTTACACGGGAACGCACGACAATGACACAACGTGTGGATGGTTTCAAACTGCCACTGATTTCGAAAAGTCTTTTATGAAAGAGTATGCTAACGTAGATGGTCGCGAGATCCATTGGAGTCTCATGAGATTAGGCTCTCAGTCTGTTGCCGATCTTTCAATCTTCCCTTTTCAGGATGTTTTGGGTTTTGGAACGGAGGCACGGATGAATTATCCGGGTAAATCTACGGGCAACTGGGAATGGCGGTTTACATGGGATCAGGTGAAGCCGGAGCATGCCTTGCGGCTTCGCGAAATGAGCGTTATGTACGGACGTTGCTCCCCTCACAATTAGCAAAACCGGTAACCAATGCCCGACCAAAAAGCACACCGTAAAGACTCCGTTGCGCATGAGCACGAGGATGTCAATGTATTGATTCTTCGGCGTAAGGAAGAGCTTGAGCAACTTAAGAAGTTGGGGATTGACCCTTATCCCTATGAGTTCAATCGCACCGAATTCTCCAACGAGATCATCGATTCTTTTAAAGATGGAGAAGCAGAAAGATCGGTCGCGGTCGCTGGCCGGATCATGTCGCTTCGACGGATGGGGAAAGCTTCATTTTGCCACCTACAGGATTCTCGTGGCAGAATTCAGATATATCTGAAAAAGGATGACCTCGGTCCCACGTACGATGCCTTTCGCCTCATGGACATCGGAGACATTATAGGGGTGAAGGGATTCGTATTCCGCACGAAAATGGGTGAAGTCTCAATCCATGCCCGCCAGCTGTCATTGCTCTCAAAATCTTTACGGCCTCTTCCCGTGGTAAAGGAAAAAACTGATGAGCAAGGCAACAAGTCAGTTTTTGACCCGTTCTCTGACAAGGAGCTTCGTTACCGGCACAGATACGTTGACCTCATCGTCAACTCAGAGGTCAGAGAAGTTTTCGTCAAACGTGCGAAAATCTTGAAGACGATGAGGGGGTTTTTCGATGAAAGAGGTTACGTGGAAGTTGAGACTCCGGTCCTGCAGCCAATGTACGGCGGCGCGTTTGCCAGACCATTCAAGACCCGCCACAATGCACTGGACATGGATTTGTTCCTTCGCATTGCGGACGAATTATACCTTAAGAGACTCATCGTTGGCGGCTTTGACGGGGTGTATGAGATTTCAAAGGATTTTCGGAACGAAGGCATGGATCGTGTACACAATCCCGAGTTCACCATGATGGAATTATACGTCGCATACAGGGACTACATGTGGATGATGGAACTTGTGGAACAACTCGTCCATCGCATTGTCCTCGAAACAAAC
Organism: uncultured Ignavibacteriaceae bacterium; assembly: GCA_964399565.1. Classification (GTDB taxonomy): domain Bacteria; phylum Bacteroidota; class Ignavibacteria; order UBA10030; family UBA10030; genus JACQPT01. Next base: position 2,546 of record CAYNRS010000267.1, on the reverse strand, counting down.
GGGAAACCTGTTGTCAAGCTGGGCAGCAACGAAATCAACTTTGCTCCTCCATGGAGACGCATCTCAATGTTTCAGGTTATCAAAGAATTTACGGACAAAGACATTCGCGGAAAAACCGAAGCAGAAGTCAGAAAAATCGCGAAGGAATTGAAGATTGAAATCGAGCCTGGTCTTGCTGTGGGAGGCATTATTGATGAAATTTTCGCCGAGAGGGTCCAGCATCATCTTCTTCAGCCAACATTTGTGACGGACTATCCGGTTGAAATGTCTCCGCTTGCAAAAAAACACCGTTCAGAAACCGGACTCGTGGAACGTTTTGAGGGTTTTGCGAACGGCCAGGAGATCTGTAACGCTTTTACGGAACTCAACGACCCTCTTGACCAAAGGGCGCGATTCGAGGAGCAAATGAAACTTCGAGCAATGGGCAACGAAGAAGCGCAGCTCTTGGACGAAGATTTTCTTCGTGCTTTGGAATACGGGATGCCGCCAACGGCGGGTCTGGGCATCGGTGTGGATCGCCTCACGATGTTGATGACGGATAGAGACTCCATTAGGGATGTTATTCTCTTCCCGCAAATGAAACCCGAGAAATAACTTGGTAAGATGGTGCGCAGAACGTTTGTGGCCGTTGTCTCTGTTTTATCGTTTACTGGATTTTTCTGCAAGGGAGAATTGCCCCCGTATCAAGACCCCACGGACATTCTCGATGCACACCTTGATATCAATTACGTACTTTCCATAACTTCAAACTCCTTGAGAATCTACTTTGTCGTTGTTAATTCCTTCGATGAAACCCTACAAGGTTCCGCAACGATTGATGGCCAGGCCGGCATCGTGTCGGCTCGGGACTTCAGTGTGCGGCGGACATTTCTTCTTTCGGCCGCAAATATTGTTTATGCCCGTGCCTATAATTCAGTAACGAGAGAACTCACGATTGACCCCGGGGATTCAGTAAAATTGGAATCCGTTTGGAACTTTATCGACGATAACGGAATGGACCTTACCATGGACTTTTTCCGTTACAGAAACGATCCGACGTGTTCCGGCCGCCGGATAGCCCTTCCGGAAGTCTTTCTCGTATCCGGTGAGTTGAAAGTCTTTGATCGACTAAAGACCTTAAATCCAAGACAAAAAGAGATCCGCATCTGTCACGTGAGTGCGTATGTTCCGGCGAACTACTGTCCACCAGTATTTTCCTGTCCCGAATGAAAAATTTGTTCGCCACGAGGGTTGTTGCGTTAACGGCCCTCCTCACAGCTTGTGAGGGGGAACTGCCAGAGTACTTGGATCCACGCGATGTATTCACGGCGGAAATTAACGGGCTATACGTTCTTTCTGCCAGCGATAATTCGCTCAAGATATTTCTGACGGCGAAGAACAGGTTTGATGAGACATTTGAAGCTGAGGCTGTGCTTCAAGGCAATATCCGTGTCACGCTCGCAAGTGATCCCTCGATTCAGAAAACTTTTTCTCTTTCAGCTTCCGAACTCATAAGCGCTCGAGGTTATAACCCGCAAACAAGAGTACTGAGAATCGACCCGGGAGACTCAGTGAGGTTTTCTGTTTCCTGGGACTTTGTGGCTGACAACGGAACTGATCTCCTCCAGGATGTTTTTAGATATGTCCCGGATTCGACATGTCTCGCTGAGGACCACCCGACATGTCTGTCTGGGGACAGAAGAATTGCCCGGGCGCAAGACTTCTCACTGGAGGGCGAGGTCGTTATTTACAGGAAGATTAACTCAGTTCAGACTCGAGTTCGGACCTTCACGCTGTGCCACGTAAACAAATGGGTACCTTCAAATTGTTGTGGCCCAATTGTCGGAAACGGATGTCTGGAGTAGAATAATGAAACGATTTGTTCTTCCTCTTATCCTTTCTTCTTCATTTGCTTTTGGCATGCGCGGCACTACTGGCATTCTGGAAGGAAAAATCGTTGACAAGCAAACAGGTCAACCGCTGATTGCGGTTAACGTGGTTATTGTGGGATCAGGGTTGGGGGCAGTGAGCGACATCGACGGACAATACAAGGTAAGCAACGTACGTGCGGGAGTGTATGATGTTCGATTCAGCATCGTGGGGTACAAAACTGTCGTCATGAAAAACGTAACCATCTTGCCCGACCTGCGAACGCGTCTTGATATGGAACTTGAAGAGGCAGCCATAGAGACTGAAGCAATTGAAGTTCGCGCTCAAAGGCCTCTGATTCAGAAGGACCAGGCTGCAACTGTTTTTTCCATTGGTGACGTAAAGCTTGAAAAGCTCCCGGTATCGAAATTTCAGGATGTCCTTCTGCTTCAGCCGGGGACGACGATGGAAGGTAACGTCCGCGGAGGGAAGACCACTGAAGTCATCTTCTTGGTGGACGGCCTGCCTGTTCAGGATGTTATCGGCGGAGGACTTGGAGCCACGCTACCGAAAAGCTCCATCACAGGCATTTCCATTCACACTGGCGGTTTTGAAGCTGAATACGGGAACGCGATGTCCGGCGTTGTCAATGTTATTACAAAAAGCGGGGGAACCCAGCACAAATTCGGCCTGAGGTA
>CAYNRS010000266.1:0-3995 GCA_964399565.1 uncultured Ignavibacteriaceae bacterium | reverse complement strand
GACTTATCGGAGCCGCGATTCGGGGTCAGCCTTCTCAACGACTGCAAATACGGATATGACGCAAAGCTGAACGTGCTTCGGCTTTCGCTCATTCGTTCGCCCTTCTACCCTCATCCGAACGAACCCTGGAGGCTAAGCGACGACAAGTGCACCGACCAGGGGGAACATCCGTTCACGTACTCATTGTATTCCCATCCCGGCGACTGGAGAAAGGGCGAATCGGTTCTGCAGGCAAGAATGCTCAATAACCCCGTTCTCGTTTTTCCGGGAATTCCTCCGAAAAAGGCCTACACACCGCTCTCGCTTTCCAAAAGGAATGTTTTTCTTAGCTGCCTGAAGAAGGCTGAGGATTCAGAGGATGTTATAGTGAGGCTTTACGAGTCTCACGGAGAGACTACGGACTGCACACTCAAGGTTGGTTTTCCGGTGAAATCCTTTGAGGAGTGCGACTTGATGGAGAATCAGCTGAAGAGCCTCAAGGTTTCCAAAGACAAATTGACGCTAAGGTTCAGGCCGTTTGAGATAAAGACGTTGAAGCTCGTGTTGCGGAAACGGTGATGGGCTCCATCAACAATGCTGAAGAAACGAGATGGAGTCCATCATCGAGGTTGTTACAAAGTTTATAAGATGGACCGCACATCAAAGGAAAACCTACGTTGGTGGAGCCCCTCGGTACCCCATGGAACTCTCCCCAGACCAATATTATCACATCTATAACCGCTCTAACAATTCAGAGGTCATCTTCAGATCTCGAAAAGCCTACCGGCGCTTTCTGAAAAAATACAAGAATTATGTTGAGGAATTTGTCGATACGATTGGCTTTTGTCTGATGCCGACTCATTTCCACTTCCTGGTTTTCATCAAGTCCCCACAAGTCGAAAAACTCAAACAAAATATTGGCATACTGCTGAGCTCATATACGAAGGCAATGAACCTGATTCATAACCGCCATGGCAGTATGTTTCAACGACATACGAAGGCTAAGCATGTTGACGACGACGATTATTTGATTACTTTGCTCACATACATTCATCAGAATCCAGTCCGGAACGGCTTGGTGAAGAAGCTTGAGGATTGGGAGTTTTCCAGTTATCGACTTTATACGGATCGGGATCTCGCTGAGGATCCAGATCTGCCATTGATAAGAAGAGATGTAATAACAAGCCACTTTTCTTCGATCGCAGAATTCGAAGCGTATTCAAAAGCAGTTCTTGAAATGGTAAGGAAAGACATTTGGGTATGATGTGATGGGCTCCATCAACCAAGCCGCGATCAAGCGATGGAGTCCATCATCAGGGCTTCCAGGCTTGTAAGATGGACTCCACGTCGGTGGAGCCCATCGCAGAGATGGCCTCCATCAAATAGGCCTGTTCGAAGCGATGGAGTCCATCATCGAGGGTCCTTCAGGCTTGTAAGATGGGCTCCACCTTAGAGAAAAAGCTTCGTCGGTGGAGCCCATCGCAACTCACCGCAGCAACAACATTCGCTTCACGCTCGTGTAGCTTGATTTGTTCTCGCCTGTTACAACAATTCTGTAGAAATACGCGCCCGTTGTGAGGGTTCTCCCATCCAGCTTCGCTTCATAGAATCCCGTCCCCTGCTGAGCTTCGACAAGCGTCGCAACCTCCTGCCCCAACAGGTTGTACACCTTCAAGGATACATCGTATGCGGAGGAACTTGTCGGCAGCGAATACCTGACCATGGTTTCCGGGTTGAACGGGTTAGGATAATTCTGGTATAAAGCAAAATCCTTCGGTACGAGGTCGATACCGCCGCTATTTTTCTCCGCAAATTCCAGCGTGCCCACAATAAGCCTGAAGTTTCTTTCTCCTTTGAAGGTATTCACCTCCAGTTTCGATTCAGCGCTCAGTCTGTAAGGCATCTTCGAATCGAGGTCGAGCAAAAAGACGGATGACGAAATGTCTTCAAGATCTTCAAAGGTCAGGAGCACTTTTGCTTTCTGGTCCGGAGTGAGAACCTTGAAATTCCAAACGTAACCTTCCTCGTTCAACGGCCGGATGTCGTGTGTCAGATCCCCTTCCTCCGACGGGAAGCACAATGAAAGCGTTCTTTCTCCAAACAAAGGCGGTTCAGTCGCATCGAAGCGGTCGAATGCCTCGCTCGCTCTCGAATCCACTCCAATGACGTTTTCAATATCCATGAGTCCATTGTCCAAACGCGTTGCGTTAATTCTGAGCTTCCACGAAGATCCTGACGCTTTTTCTTCATTCAATGCTGCAGCTGACGGAAATGCCTGCGATTGCGGGCGGTCGGTGATATTGAATTTCATCGTCGCGGGGGAAGAAGTTCTGACAAGTATCCCTTCCCATGGTTTCAGCACAGTCGGATTCAGCGTCCATCCGCCGTTTGTGCCACCCACTCCCACAAACTGCCATGTGCGGCCCGTGAAAGCGTCGCCATTGGAAAGAGACAAGCTGTCAATCGGAACATCAAAGTTGAAAGGATTCCCCACAAAGTTGTTGCCAGCTCTGAGTTGGATGCCCGCTTTGTTGATCGAATCTGCCTTCACGATTCCTCCGGGTCCCGTTCTGATGATAGCGCCTGATTTCAGGATGAGGAAGAAACCCCTTCCTGGCACAATCACTGATTGAGTTGAAAGCGTCGGATATTCGTCGAAGCCGTCGCTCGCGTTTAGCGAGAAGAATCGCCACAACTTCGGATCGTAAGCGGGTAAACCCGTTTTCACCTCCAAGACATCTCTCGGCGTCTTGTCGTCAAGGTTCAGCGGCACCGAGAACATTCTGTAAGCATATTCCAAGGGAGCGCTTGCGGGCAGAGTAGACGTGCTCGTTTGCGTCACCGGATTGCCGGACTGATCCGTACGCGTGATGTTCGTCGGGACTCTGATGGTGATCGAGAACGTAGGAGAGTATCTTCTGTTGCCGGCTGAATCTTCTGCCAAAATTCTATAGTCGACGCCGTAGATTGCATTCGGAGTCAGGAACGAGGACGGGATGGATGCCGTTCCGGAGGTGAGCGATGGATAATTGACCGTAGCAGCCGTCAACCAATTTGCGCCCGATCGTCTATAGTGAAGCTGGAACGTCTTCATTCCTGATACAGCGTCCGAAGCCGTTGCCTGGATCCCAATCGAAGCGGGGCTCGTCGTGTTAAAGGCTGAAACATTTGTGCTGTCATGACTAAGCGCCGGCAAACCGTTATCGTATTTTGCGGTGACAGAGACGTAACTGGCCGGATTCTTGTTGCCGGCACCGTCTGCCAGATAGAAGTAGATCGTCGTTGTTCCTGGTGTTGACATTGTTAACTGGAAAGACGGCAACGTTATGTTCACAGCTGTTCCGGGAGAGCCCACTGTTGGAACTGAGTTGATTCTATACCACACTTGAACTATTCCGGACAAATCTGTCGGATTGGTCCACGTAATGGTGAATTGGCTTTGATTTGTCCAGTTTGAAGTGGGACCCTGCCCATTGATTTGTGCATTGATTGGCGAGACCGGAGCTGTCGCATCTGGCGTTGTGGCATTGACCTCGACGGAATATGATGAGTTCCCAGCCGCATTGTAAGACCGGATTCTGTAATAATAGCTCGTCGCTTCGGTCAATCCAGTGTTTTGATAGGTGGTCACACCGGCCCCGACGGTCACGATTTGGGAGTATGTTCCGGCTGCCCCGATCTTCCTTTCTATCCTGAAGCCATCTTCGTTGTTTGAGTTGTCCGACCACGAAAGATTGATTTGCGAAGCGGAGATCGCTGTAGCCGTCAAGCTGGACGGTGCAGCAGGGATGGTTGTCACCACACCCGTTGTGAAGCTCCACACAGATGAATAGAAGCTTGAAGCTGAAGAATTCTTTGCTCTGACTCTCCAGAAATATTTTGTCGAAGGAGCAAGACTTGTTAACTGGAAAGATGTAACGGACAACGTCGAATCCTGGAAACTCACGCTTGCGAACGTCGAATCTGTGGACACCTGTGCGTGGTACGAAGTCGCTCCGCTCGACGAACTCCAGGAC
>CAYNRS010000265.1:0-4002 GCA_964399565.1 uncultured Ignavibacteriaceae bacterium | reverse complement strand
TCGCCTCGATTCGAGCTGGGAAAAGAAGATACCGCGCGCAGCGCGCCGGTGCGTCTGGTCGTGGTTCAAGGCTATCGACAGCCCTCGGTGGACGCCAGCGACGAGCCGATGGTGATGACGATGCCGCACCTCCTTCTGCGCGAAGGGATCGCGCTGCTGGCCCTTTCGCTTTTTCTGGCGACACTTTCGATCTTGTTCGACGCGCCGCTCGAAGAGATCGCCAACCCTCAGAAGACACCGAACCCGGCGAAGGCGCCCTGGTATTTTCTAGGCCTGCAGGAGCTGCTGCACTACTACCCTCCGATCGTCTCCGGCGTGCTCTTGCCCGGGCTCGTCATTCTCGCGCTCATCGTCATTCCCTACTTCGATATCAACCTGGTCCGGCCGGCTTTCTGGGAGACTCGCGCCAGTCGGAAGTTGGTTCTCTTGTGGGGGGCCGTCGCCGCGCTCTCGGCCCTGTTCCTGTTTACAGCCAGTCACCCCGTCTGGCCGATCGTCATTCCACTGTGGGCGGTTGCCGCGGCGATGACATCTGAAGAAAAAAGGACGCGCAAACGGGATCTCGCTTATCAACACCATCAACACAATCATGGGCGTTGACCTCGATACGCTCGAATTGAAACCTTCTGTCGACGGAAAAGGCGGGCACGGAGGTTACGCGGGCCCGGCGGTGAGACCGATTGCCCTCAACATGGTCTCACAAATAGCGGTGGACCCTGAAATTGGTCTTCCGATTTCCGCTATGGGCGGTATCTCGACATGGCGTGATGCGGCAGAGTTTATACTCCTTGGCGCGTCCAGCGTCCAGGTGTGCACGGCGGTCATGCACTATGGCTTTCGCATCATCAATGATATGATGGAAGGCCTTACCAACTGGATGGAAGAAAAAGGTTACAATAACCTCGATGCCATCCGCGGGAAGTCTTTGAAATGCATTTCAGATTTTGGAGACTTGAACCTTTTGTATAAAGCCGTCGCACGCATAGACGAGTCGAAATGCATCCAATGTAACCTCTGCTATATTGCCTGCGAGGATAGCGCTCATCAATGCATCGACATCCTGCCAAAGGAAAAACGGAACAACGGCGACCACATCGTGATCAACCAGCCCAAGATTCGCGAACAGGATTGCGTCGGTTGCAGGCTCTGCTTTGTCGTTTGCCCGGTGGACAGCTGTATTTCCATGGTCCGTGTCGATGACGGCAGAGAAACCATCACATGGAATGAGTTGATGAAACAAATGCCCCAGCCGCTGACGTGGGAAGCGTTGCGGCAGTTTCAGACGAAACATGGAATCGAAATACATTAGATCTTCCTGGTTTGTGCTGAAGGAATTCCCATCACTTACTAAAAGGAGGTTGCTATGAAAAGCCGCAAGTTTTGGATTGCGGTCGTCGCTGCCGGAGTTGTGGCGAATGTTTTTGATTATGTCGTCCACGGCATGATCCTTCAAAACGCGTACTATTCGAAGATGACAGATTTGTTTAACCAGGGGGGCAGCCCCACTTGGTTTGTCATCGGCGATTTCGTTGCGGTATTTGTGCTGGCGTGGGTGTATGACAAGGTGCAGGGAAGTTTCGGCGGAGGCCCTAAAGGCGGAGCCATGTTTGGCATGTATGCGGGCGTCCTCGTGAATTTTCCCGCCGGTATATTCTTCCATTTGATGTTCAAGGGCTTTCCGTATGCCCTGTCGTGGATCTGGATTATCCTTGGAATTATTTTCTATACCGTGGTGGGAGCCGTGCTGGGCGCAATGTATAGAAAGAGCGAATCAACGTCAGCTACATAGCATCATATAAGTAACGAGGGAAGGTGACATTTTTTTCCACGGTCTCCTTACCTCAAATCATTCTAAACCATAAACCATTATTAAAGGAGGCACATTATGAAGAGGATATTGTCGTTCCTCGTTATTCCGACGTTACTTATCATGTTCGGAATTACAGGCGCGGAAGCGCAAAAGAAGAAAATGAAAAAGGAACCCATCCTATGGGCGGCGGAGGATATAAAATGGGAAACTCCGAAACATGCGCCTCCGGGAGTAATGGCTGCGGGCCTTTGGGGAAATATGGAGAAGGGCGCGTACGGAGCATTGGTTAAGTTTGGGCAGGCAATGGATAATCCCCTCCATACCCACACGTATGACACGAAAGCCGTTATTGTCTCTGGGTCGTTTTGGTACGCGCCGGAAGGTCGCGAGAAGAAAATGCTGGGGCCAGGTTCGTATTTCATGATCCCAGGCGGTTTGAGGCATACCAGCGGGGCCGAAGCTGGAACGGTTGTTTTTCAGGAAGGCCCGGGAAAGTTCGACATGAAAATGGCTAAAGCCGCAAAGGAGATGAAGAAGTAACGGCTTCGCGTTTGGCTTTGCGGGGTTGATCATACTTCAGGATGATCGAATCTTCCTGAAGACTCTGAAAATCTGTTTTTTGTCGCAGAATTCCGCATGTCAATTCTCATTAAGAACGGCCGCGTCATAACTGCTGAGCAGGATTATCTTGCCGATGTCTTTGACAAAGACAAGGTAACCACTATCGGCTCGAACCTGAAAATTCAGGCCGACAGGATTGTGGACGCGAAGGGAACCTACCTCATCCCCGGTGGTATTGATGTGCACACACATATGGATCTCCCGTTTGGCGGAACATCATCGTCCGATGACTTTGAAACGGGCACGATCGCCGCGGCACACGGAGGCACAACATGTATTGTGGATTTCGCCGTGCAATCAATAAGGAGCAACCATGAGGCAGGCTCTGGATACATGGTTGCGAAAATCGGAGGGAAAAGCGGCAATTGATTACGGGTTTCATTTGATTCTCACGGTGGAGAAACCGCTGAATATCTCGCGCAAGCCAAGGCAACACGCCATATTCACATTGTATTTGTTGATGGAGAGCAAGAAAAGATTGCCAACGTGAGACATAAAGTCCCAACCGGCATTTTTACAACGGAGGCAAAACTCGCATCAACATTGAAGAAACTCTCTTCCTCGTGGTATCATGCCTGAACAACGTAAACTCGCAGCAATCATGTTCACCGACATCCAGGACTTCACCCGACGGATGAGTGAACAGGAACAACTTGGCCTAGCCCTTCTTCGCAAGCACAACGAGATTATGGATGCCGTTGTCAAGAAGCACGGCGGTGTGGTGGTGAAAAATATCGGCGATGCCTATTTAGTCGATTTCAACAGTGCGGTCAATGCTGTTAGTGCAGCAATCGAAGCCCAGAACGAGCTTGCACAGCACAGTCAGAATAAAACGGCGCAAGAAAAAATTCTCGTCCGCATCTGTATTCACCTTGGCGATGTTGTCATCGAGGGAAACGACATGTTCGGTGACGGCGTCAATGTCGCGTCACGGCTGCAAAGTCTCACCCCGCCGGGAGCCATCTGTATTTCCCGCGATGTATTCAATCAGGTGAAGTCGAAAATCAAGTTCGATGCATCGAGTCTCGGTCTGCAGGAATTGAAAGGGATTCCCGAACCCGTCGAAGTATTCCAAATCCTCACAGCACTAGCTCCGCAAGCAGTCGCGCCAACAACTCAAAAGAGATTAGAGTCAACGGAAACGAAAAAGAACGGTGAACTATCCATCGCCGTCCTTCCCTTCGCCAACTGGAGTGAAGATAAGGAGAACGAATATTTTTCCGACGGTATTACGGAAGACATCATCACTGACCTTGCGAAAATCTCCTCCCTGCGCGTAGCATCACGCAACAGTGTCTTTATGTACAAAGGAAAGAATGTCGATGTTTTGCAAATAGGAAAAGAGCTCAACGTCCGCTACGTGCTTGAAGGGAGTGTCCGGAAAGCGGGCAACCGACTCCGCGTTACTGCGCAGCTTATCGATAGCGCCGACAATTTTCACCTGTGGGCGGAACGGTTCGACCGGGAGCTGAAGGATATTTTCGAAATTCAGGATGAAATTTCCCAGAAAATTGCCGAAGAATTGAAAATCCGTCTGACCAACGAGCAGCGACAAGCGATCACTCATAGAG
>CAYNRS010000264.1:0-4003 GCA_964399565.1 uncultured Ignavibacteriaceae bacterium | reverse complement strand
CAAAAAACCAGTAACATTCCCGCAAAACCACAGTTGTAATTCATGGGAAGGTCTCCGGTATCAGTGGAGATCTTCCTTTTTTTTCGCCCAATAAGGACGACCAAGCAATGACTCCCCGGATCCGAAAACTTACCGCGATCTTTGTTTTCATGGCCCTTATTGTGCCTCTGGATGTCTTTGGCCAGGAAAACGAGGAGGAAGAGGAAGAGTCACCGTGGGCAGCCGAGGTAGGAATTCGCTATCTCAGCAAGTTCACCAATTATGGTGTCGATTTGGGCCAGGATCGTGCTGCGATGCCCATCGGATGCGGAATCACACACCTGAGCGGACTTGGACTTTCCGCCGAGGTTGTGAATGTCCTGGGCTCTTCAGGTGGGATTCAACAGTCTTCATTATCACTGGAGTACGACCGTCCGTTGAGCGAGCTGCTGAGCGTCTCGTTTGAATTGTCCCATTATTTCTATAAAAGCGACACGCTGAACGCTCTCTCTGGCTTGTCAAATTCTCTCTCTGTCAACGCCGACCTTGATTTTGGGTCCCTTTCGCTTTCCGTTTTCTACGATTTGTACCTTGGCGGAGCAGGTGCGAGCTTTTTCGGCGCGAGCGTTACCGGTTTCTATTCTGTGCAGGAACTTGTTGTCGTCCCGTTGCTTCACCTTGGATTTGTTTCCCAGGAGGTCCAGGGAGCCTTTCTTAAATCGAACAGAGGGAAATCAAAAGCCCTCATTGGATCAACCGCTCAATCGGTAACCGGCTTGAGCAACGTGAGCCTTCTGGTCGTGCTTCTTTATCCTTTTGGAGAAGGTTTCTCAGCCTCGTTGACTCCATCCCTTCTCTATTCTCCTTCAGAGCTGTCCACGCGCACATCTCAGTTTGTCTGGTCCGCTGGAATCAAGTATTTGCGGGAATTCTGACCACAGCTTGCGAAAAAAAGGAAAACTGTTTGCAATTTCGAGCACTCGCTGATCTGTTGAGGGAATTCTCCCTTGCTTCTTACTCCAAAATGATTCTATATTAGCTCGCTTTTTCTGCCGGAAGCCTGGCCGCCTTAACTACGATAAGTGAGGCGGGGATCCGCCAAAAAGCTCGGCGGACAAGTCCGCCTCTGGCGGAGAACGGTTCGGAGCCTACACCCACAAAAGCGAAAGTCTCCATGCCTGGCTCAACATCCCATCTCAGCTTTTTCGAAAATGTCTCGTTGAATTTCGACAAAGCCGCCGCCTTTACGCAACACCCGAAGGGTCTCCTCGACCAGATCAAAGCGTGCAACAGCGTGTATCATTTTCAGTTCCCAATCCAAAAAGACGACAGCTACGAAGTGATCCAGGCGTGGCGCGTCGAGCACAGCCAGCACAAGCTGCCGACAAAAGGCGGGATCCGGTACAGCGAAGACGTCAACGAGGATGAGGTGAAAGCGCTTGCCGCGTTGATGACGTATAAATGCGCTCTGGTCGATGTCCCGTTTGGCGGAGCAAAAGGAGCGGTAAAGGTCAACCCGCGAAAATACACGGCCTCACAATTACAGAGGATTACGCGCCGTTACACGGCGGAACTTGTGAAAAAGAACTTCATTGGCCCCGGTATCGACGTTCCGGCGCCCGATTATGGGACGGGTGAACGCGAAATGGCGTGGATTGCCGATACCTACTCGGCGTTTCACCCGGAGGCTATTGATGCTGTCGCATGCGTGACGGGAAAGCCTCTCAGGCAGGGGGGGATTCGGGGAAGGCGGGAAGCGACGGGGAGAGGAGTCTACTACGGAATTCGTGAAGCCTGTTTGTACGGCGATGACATGAAAACACTGGGTTTGGTACCCGGGCTGAAAGGGAAAACTGTTGTTGTCCAGGGACTCGGGAACGTCGGCTATCATGCGGCAAAGTTTCTACAGGAAGCGGATTGTGTGATTGTCGGCCTCTCGGAGTATGAGGGAGCTATCTATAATCCCAAAGGTCTCGACGTCGACAAGGTGGTCAAACACAGGAAGGAAACGAAATCAATTCTTGGTTTTCCTGGCGCACAGGACATTCAGAAAATATTGGACGCGCTGGAACTTGAGTGCGACATCCTCGTCCCGGCGGCGTTGGAAAACCAAATCACGGCCGCAAACGCGCCACGAATAAAAGCCAAGATCATTGGCGAGGGCGCCAACGGTCCAGTCACACCCGACGCGGAGGAGGTCCTCCAAAAAAAACAGATGCTGATCATCCCGGACATGTATCTCAACGCAGGCGGCGTCACAGTATCGTATTTTGAATGGCTGAAAAACCTGCAACATGTAAGGATGGGAAGGATGGGCAAGAGATTTACGGAAACCTCGCTGACGCAACTCATCATCACTATCGAACGTGCGACCGGACACAAACTGGCTCCTCAGGAAAAAGAAAAACTCGCACGAGGCCCGAGCGAGGAAGATCTTGTGAATTCAGGGTTGGAGGATACCATGATCAATGCCTACAATGAGATCAGGGAGATCTGGAAAAGGACTCCCGGCACGGATTTGCGAACGGCAGCCTTCATTTCCGCAATCAACAAAGTGGCAACCTCATACATGGAGCTTGGCGTCTTCCCCTGAAATAATGCGAATATTTCCTATTTTCACTTATTGGACAATAATTCCCAAGAGTTAGAATCCGCCAATCTCCTCATGCCTTTTGTTCGTTGTTTTCCCCGAAAATCATGGAACGGATATTGCACGTACGCACGGGATTTTGACTGACCGCTGTCCCTTTAACCAGAATCGAACGACCAAAACTGTTTTCCCTTAGATCATACAGGAGGTTTTATGTCAGGCTATCTCAATGATTTTGTTGCAAAAGTAAAAGCAAAAAACCCTGCCGAGCCGGAATTCCACCAGGCGGTGCAAGAGGTTGCCGAATCGCTGACGCTCGTTCTGGATCGGCATCCGGAGTATCGATCCGCCAAAATTCTTGAACGCATTGTCGAGCCGGAGAGGGTGATTATGTTCAGAGTTCCCTGGATGGACGACCAGGGTGGAATCCAGGTGAATCGAGGGTTCAGGATAGAGATGAACAGCGCCATCGGGCCATACAAAGGCGGATTGCGTTTCCATCCTTCGGTGACCCTGGGAATTTTGAAGTTCCTCGCGTTCGAACAAGTGTTCAAAAACAGTTTGACCACACTTCCGATGGGCGGAGGAAAAGGCGGCTCGGATTTTGACCCAAAGGGAAAGAGCGACAGCGAGGTGATGAAGTTCTGTCAGAGTTTTATGACGGAGCTTTTCCGTCACATCGGTCCTGACACGGATGTTCCTGCCGGCGACATCGGCGTTGGGGGAAGAGAGATCGGCTATCTCTTTGGCCAATACAAAAGGCTTCGCAATGAATTCACCGGTGTGTTGACGGGCAAGGGATTGAACTGGGGCGGATCTCTTATCAGGCCTGAGGCCACGGGTTACGGCGCGGTCTATTTTGCGGCCGAGATGCTGACGACGAGAAAGAAAACGCTCGAGGGAAAATCCTGCCTCGTTTCCGGCAGCGGCAACGTTGCGCAATACACGGTGCAGAAAATTCAGCAACTTGGGGGCAAGGCAGTAACGCTTTCGGACTCGAATGGATACATTTACGACCCCGAGGGCATCGACAAGAAGAAGCTGGACTTCGTGATGGAGCTGAAGAACGTCAAGCGCGGAAGGATCAAGGAGTATGCGGAAAAATTCAAAGGCGTGACGTACACTTCCTTGGATCAGAATGTGGACCATAATCCGCTCTGGAATCACAAAGCGGACTGTGCATTCCCGAGCGCAACGCAGAATGAAATCAACGGGAAAGACGCACAGAACTTGGTTCGCAACGGAGTCTATGTCGTTTCCGAAGGAGCCAACATGCCCACAACGATTGACGGAATCAAGGTTTTCCTTGATGCCGGAATTCTGTATGCACCGGGCAAAGCTTCCAACGCGGGCGGCGTGGCGACCTCCGGGCTTGAAATGTCCCAGAACAGCATGAGGCTGTCCTGGACACGAGAGGAAGTCGACAACCGGTTA
>CAYNRS010000263.1:0-4014 GCA_964399565.1 uncultured Ignavibacteriaceae bacterium | reverse complement strand
GAAGCAATCAACAAAGGGTGGGTAAGCATCGCGCGGCCATGGCATCTCGTGACAAAGGATTCAACCTACGGAGACTCGCGGAAAGCATCGAAGGAAAAAGGTGAGGCCTATCTCAGAATTGTTGTGGACCGAATCGGCGAGTACGTAGTGGCGTTGGCGAAGAGCAGAATGGATGTGAAGTTTCCGTATTGAAATGGAAGGAGCAAATCGCACCATTTCACCATGATTAATCCGTAGGGGCACGACATGTCGTGCCCCTACATGAGCGATCTACCCCTTCCTACGCGAGCGTAATAATCTTCTTCCCCAGCAATTCCTGCTCGACGGCCTGTTTCAACGACGCTTTTGGCAAGGCGCCCACAGCCATTTTCGGCTGACCTTCTTTAGGAACCAGGAGCAATGACGGGATGCTGCGAATGCCGAAAGCGGCACCGAGCTCCTGCTCCTCATCAGTGTTTACTTTGTAGAAATTGACCTTGCCTTCGTACTCTTTGGAGAGTTCCTCGATGACGGGCGCAACCATCCTGCACGGGCCGCACCACGGCGCCCAGAAGTCGATGACGCACGGCAGCTCGCCCTCGAATTTCCATTCCTGATTTTGCTCGTAGTTGAAGATTTTTTGGAGAAACGTGTCTTTTGTCAGATTTTCCGGCATGTTATTCCTTTGCGATTCGTTTGTTCCATAGTACGGCTTTTGACTTATTCGATGCAACAAAGCCGGAAAGGATTCAGGTCGGGCTCACTCCTCTGCAAATTTTTTGATATGTTCGAACCATTTGACAATTGCCTTCGCCTTATTCTTCCCAAATGACATCCAGTGCCAATTTACATCCGGAGAGGGGTTATCGACAACAGGAATTCTTAAGACGGGATTGC
Organism: uncultured Ignavibacteriaceae bacterium; assembly: GCA_964399565.1. Lineage (GTDB taxonomy): Bacteria > Bacteroidota > Ignavibacteria > UBA10030 > UBA10030 > JACQPT01. Next base: position 3,138 of record CAYNRS010000263.1, on the reverse strand, counting down.
CTTTGAATTCGCTCAGTTCTGGTTGCGCTTGCGGGTTTTCTTCGTTCATGATTTTTTTTGATTAGTTGTTGTTTTTCGAGGTTCAGTGAGGGGCCGCCCGCTGACTAGGTTGATTGAGAGAAGCGATTGGATAAGCTGGTACCTGATATCGGCTTATTAGCGGAGGGTGAGGGACTTGAACCCCCAAGCCCTTGCGGGCGCCGGTTTTCAAGACCGGTGACTTACCATTAGCCTAACCCTCCAGATCCGTCCTGTTAGCCCGCCAAGTTTTGTGGCGAGCCAGCTCTCCTGTTGACAGCGGAGAGGGGGGTTTCCGTCACGCTTTGCGTGACGAGATCTCGACCCAACTCCGCTGAGTCGGACAAACCGCAAGCCTCATTCCACCTTGAAACAAGATCAGCTATAAACTTCCTTCCGGCGGGCATCTTGAACCATTTCTCTCGCCTCATTGCTTCTGCCGGGATCCAAATTCTTCTTGATGAATCAGCACCCACGGTCGATAGGCTTTCGTCGACTTCACTCTCCCCGCATTGTGTTTTCGTACTCTTCTTTCCACATTATCAGTATTCCCAACATATGTCTCGACCCAACCCGCAGAGTACGTAAACTGAAAATGCCATTTTTTCTTGCGGAGAGGGAGAGATTCGAACTCTCGGTAGAGGTTTACCCCCTACGGCGGTTTAGCAAACCGCTGGTTTCGGCCACTCACCCACCTCTCCAATGTCGACGAAAGGAAAGAAGCTGATTTCAAAAAAAATCACATCATCGTAGAACTGCGTAGATTCCCCGCATCTCGACCGCTTTCGCGGTCGCACCACTCGCCTGCCCGCCATCTTTTTGGGGGGCCACCTCTCCGAATTGTCTGACAGATACGAAGCAAAAATAAAGAAAAACGGTGCGAGAAGCAAAGAACTTCTATAAACCAACCCCGCGTCAAAGATCATTACTGAGTAATCGAGTAAAATAATCGACAGACAGAGGGAGACATTCCAGCCGCGCAAGCCTTACGTCCGCTTTCTTGTTGCTGGCCCAAAAAGAAAGCGGACAGAAAGAAAAAGGGCCTTTGTCGAAATTGCCCACCCGCCTCTGCGGTAGCCGTCGCGGTGGTTTCCGCGGAGGTTCGAGCGGAGGCAGATCCGTCTTGGTTGTTTTCAAGAAGTCAGATAAATCTATGCATCAATTCCGGCGTGGGGACCATGCAGGCGTCGCGCTGCCCAAAAATATGATAGCGGTGACGGGCGACGAAACGATAGAATGCATCGCGCGGCGGCTTAGGCAATACAATGAAAACAAAGAAAAAACGCCAGACACCGGACAATTTTTGCGCAATCTTCAGGATGGCATCGGATTCGGTGTCCATCCTTTCTCCGTCCAAAAGGACAATCGTTGTCAGGTCCCCTGAAGGGAGCCTGCCTAAAGATTTGAGCAGTGATTGTGCTTTTTCAGATTGAAGAGCACCAAACCGGAAAACGCGGAGCTTGTCCCGCTTAATGACAAACTGTACGAATCCGTTGCAGAGATTACAAACGCCGTCAAACAGGATGATGGGATTTGTCACATGCCTACCACGGATTTTCGGCGATCCAATGGAAACCGTGCGTCACCAGACGAAATTGCTTTTCGTTTTTTCGCAACTGCGCAAAAAGTGAATCCTTCCCCATGGTTCCGCGAAATTGGGAGGCGAGCTTCTTTACGACTGGGAAAAACAAAAGGCGATTGCTTCTCCTAAGGACCCGGCACGCTATTCCGAAACTTGACCACTGTGCCTGATATCGTGAACTCGCCTGCGGTCGGAAGCAACAGAAGACACGCAAGAGAAGCACCGGCGAGAATCAAGCCATCGGACTGGTCGTTTCCGGAGAGAATGAGCAAAGAGGCGGCAAAAGTGACGGCGGAAATACCTTTGAGAGCCATCGTCACGCCATTGATGGAATTGTTTCCGACCGTTATCGTCAGCCCGACAATTCCATCACCGTTTTTTTCTTTCACGATAGCATTGAGACGGTCCGAGATATCTTTCTGCGGGTTCGGACTCAGCGGGAAACCAACGCTCCAGCCGGTAAACGTCAACGTGAAACGGCTCAGCTCATCGTAATCATCAAACGACCGGACCTTTAGCTCATGATCGTGAACGGCTTCCGTCATAGAGACAGGGTAATCGAGGTTTGGTGCAACAAGGTTGAACCGTGCTCCCGTGTAGCAGCCGACAGCCTGCAGGGAAGAAAAAAGAACGAAGAAAGCCGCGATGGTCTTCATTGCTGCACAAGCTTGATGCGGTAGATGGTCCCATGGAAGTCGATCGTTTCTGCCGTGGCGTCCGGCATGGCGGATGAATGAGCCGCACCCAGGATACCGGTGAAAATGAACTGAGCGAAAACTGTCCAAAAAGGGACGTATGTTTCGACCTTTGCGCTGACGGAGACATTGGCGATAAACCTTGCGGCGTCGCCTTCCAGCGCATCTTCAAGTGAAAAGTACACATCCCCGCTCCGCTCCTCTCGTCCCCCGATGATGATGCCGACATTCCTCGAACTGCCCAGGCTCGGACTTTCCTTCACGTGCGAGGTGGATGCTGAAACGGTATTGATGTATTCAACCCGGGAAGAATCTTGCCGCAAGTCCCCCGGAAGGTTGCCGAAGTAGATCGGCTTCTGAACATCGATCCTCATTGTATGGTCGCTCGTTGAGCAACCCTGGAGAACACCCAGCAGAAGCGGGAGAGAAAACAAATGCAGGAACGTAAGAAACAACGCTGGACGATGCTTCAATTTGCGCCTCCTTTGCAGCCATGAACTGGATATCTGTTCAACCGAAAGATATTCATCGTGGAAGAGAATGTCAAAAGCCGGCAGAGGTACCTCAGTTTCGAAAGTTTACGGTAACCGTTAGTGTCAGGAGAAACTCCTGACACCGCGCTTAAGCGTCGAATGTGCGGAGCGAAGATTCTGAATTTCAAGGGTAGGTTCTTCGTCCAGTCTTTTGTGCGGTCATGAGGAAAATCTTGACACCACGCTTAAGGTCAGATTCTTTCCGCCAAAGGTGGACTTCGCCCGTGTAGGGGGCAGAGGCGACCTCGCCCCTTCAGATTAAACATGTTCATGTTGTGGTTCGCCCCGTCCTCCGATCCTATTGGCGGAA
>CAYNRS010000262.1:0-4032 GCA_964399565.1 uncultured Ignavibacteriaceae bacterium | reverse complement strand
AAGCACACCGGCGATCCTGTATGGCACGAGGCGTGCGAGGTTGCCGGGCTTAAGCGATCGTATCGGAATGAGATTTACAAAATCTCCGAGAACCATCAAAGCCGTGTGTCGATCTGTCATTGCCGCGATTGCGGGATAGAATTTCTGACTGCGAATTCAAACGCGGGGCGCACAAATCTGCGCTGTCCTTTCGGTTGTAGGAGCCAGCACCGGAAACAAAAATCAAATAAGCGTTCAACACGATATTATCAAAGTGAAATGGGCCGCGAGAAGAAAAGAAGTTTGAATCGGCGGCGAGCAAGGAAGAACACCAGGCCGCCAGGACGGCCTGGGCATCAGAATCTCCAATATTATAGATGGCTCGTTTTGGTTGTAGAGCGGAGAAGGATTGGTCTCTCTCAGCTTGCGGATTTGCTGGCGCCCATTTTTGAGAAAGTGAGACAACACAGCCTAGAAGTTCGAGTCGAGATCGATATAATTCCCGATTCATGAAGGCTTGAGAGGTCCATGAGCGGGGAGGGGCCGTGTCACTTGAGGTTGAGATTAATGAATTGGATTTTCGATACGAGAAGAAGCGGATGAGATCACTTCCAAAGGAGCGTCAGCTTTTGACTTCGATCATGGAGGTTGGAATTACCGATAGTCTGTGGGGCGTGGTGATGTCGACTGGGGAGAAGATCCTATTGGACGGATTTAAGCGTGTTCGCTGTGCGCGCAAGATCGGGCTTCATGTTGTGCCATTTGAATCGCTTGGCAATGATGAGCCCGCGGGAATCATCGCTATGCTTCGCGCGGCCAATCGAAGCGTCATCAGTTTATTGGAGCAGGCTGTGTTTGTTGAAGAGTTGGGTAAAACGCATGGTTTGAATGTCAGTGAAATCGCGTTACGTCTGCAGAAAAGTAAGTCATGGGTGCGGGTGCGCATGCAAGCATTGACCGAGATGAGTGACACCACAAGGCTTGCGATTTTGGAAGGCAGTTTTCCCCTCTACTCGTATCTTTACACTTTGCATCCCTACAGACGTCTATCTGGGGGCGCGTCAAAATCTGAGGTCGACGAATTTGTAAAGATAGTCTCAGGCAAGGGCATGAGCGCGCGGGAGATCGAAAGGCTTTCTGGGGCCTATTTCCGCGGCGGGGATGAGATGCGCGAGCAGCTACGCAAGGGTGATTTGGGTTGGTGTTTGGATGAGATGGGAAAACGCGAAGAGGCGGCTAGCTCGAGTGAGCTTACTGAGAGTGAAAATCGTATTGTGCGAGATTTGGAGATCGTATCCGGAGTCATGGGAAGGCTTGGCATAAAACTTCCAGGTCAGGCCGCATTAAGGCCAGCCTTTCGAGCTCGTGCTGATCTTTTAGCGGACCAGATTATAAGTAAACTCACGCCGTTCACGAAAACAGTAAGGGATTTTTATGATCGATGCCGAAAAACGTAAGGCTGTTTATCTGCTCCATGAGAATGGCATGGGCGTCAGGGAACTGGCAAGAAGGCTTGGGTTATCGCGGGGAGCGGTTCGCGACATCATCAAGGGCAAAGGCGAGCGCAAAAATATTAATCGAAAGGATCAAAAGCAGGTGGATCCCGTTCTCCTGTCGAAGCTCTATGCTGACTGTGATGGTTATGTGGAACGCATCCACGATAAATTGAAAGAAGAACACAGTGTTGAAGTTGGTTATTCAACGCTGACCCGTCTGGTCCGCGAGATGGGCTTGGGTAGTTCTCCTAAGCCTCGTGCAAGTCTGGTTCCCGATGAGCCCGGTGCGGAAATGCAACACGACACTTCACCTTACAAGCTCAAGCTTGCGGGCCAAGTAACGCCGGTGGTTGGGGCGAGCCTGTATCTTCGTTACTCGAAGATGCGTTATGTGAAATTTTACCCGAACTTTGATCGCTACCGAATGAAGTGTTTCTTTTATGAGGCGTTGATGCATTTTGGATTTTGCGCGCCAGTTTGTATCATCGACAACACGAGTTTGGCGATCCTTCGTGGATCAGGCGCAAATGCGGTCATGGTGCCGGAGATGATCAGTTTTGCAAAGCAATATGGATTTAAGTGGAGGGCCCATGCCATCAGACACTCGGACAGAAAAGGCGGGGTTGAGAGTGGGTTTTGGTATATTGAGACAAATTTTTTTCCTGGTAGGACGTTTTCGAGTTTTGAAGATTTGAACCGCCAAGCGTTTGACTGGGCAACACAGAGGATCGTGCTTAAGCCCCACGCAAAAAGCAAGCTGATCCCGGCGCAGCTCTTCGAGTTTGAAAAAGGCTATTTGCAACGGCTTCCGCCGTATGTGGCGCCGCCGGTTGCGGAGCATTTTAGGGATACGGACAAGTATGGTTACGCGGCCTTTGAAGGGAATTACTTCTGGGTTCCGGGTGAAGGCCGTGGCCAAGTGAAGTGTCTTCGGCTCCCTTCAAAGATCCGGATCATAAAAAACCGTGAGGTTGTGGCTGAATATGACCTTCCGCAATGGGGTGTGAAGAACGAGCGGATCAAGCCGCCAGGCGTGCCGGATATACGGCCAAATAACTGCAAAGCGCCAACCGGAGCTGAGGAACGACGCTTAAAGGCGTTGGGGCCAGAGGTTGAAATCTATTTGGCGGAAATCAAAAAATGGCCCGAGTCATCGATCAAAAAATATCAGGTCATCCGCCAACTATTCCGGCTGTCACAAAAGCTTCATCCGGATCTGTTTTTAAAAACGATCAAACGCGCCATGGAATATGGGGTGACGGATATGGAAACCATCGAGCGAATCGCCATTTACCAGCTTCATGACAGTTCCTTCACTGCGGAAAGGGCTTTTGACGATCCCCCGGAAAGCGATCTGTATCCGGAGCTGGATGTCTCGGAACTTCCTGACTTAAGCAAATACGACGAATGCGACGACTCAAACGAGCAGAGCGGTGGTGATGGACAAGGAACTTGAAGAAAAACTTCGCTACCTGCGTCTGACTGAGATTTTATCCTATTGGGATGAGATCATGGCTGAAGCCAAGAAGAAAAATCCCTCCTATACAGCTTGGTTAAAAGATCTGGTCTCAAAAGAATTTTCCGCAAAGCAGGAGCGGGGCCGTCTCTTGCGACTTGGTCGGGCAAAGCTTGAAGAACCATTCTTGTTGGAAACTTACCCGTTTATTAACCAGCCATCCTTAAACAAAAAAAGGATCCATGAGATTTTTGACTCGTGTTCCTACCTGACAAAAAAGCAAAACGTAATCTTTATCGGCCCGACAGGCGCCGGTAAAACGGGACTTGCGACGGCTCTTCTTATCCACGCCATCAACAAAGGCATGAAGGGCCGTTTTATCACCTTCCCTGATCTTCTCAATGAACTTTATCGATCCATGGCTGATCACTCGGAAAAAAAGGTGATGGCAAAGTTCGCCGCCTACGACTGTTTGGTCATTGACGAACTCGGCTACATCGAGATCAATCCCGACAAGGCTGGCATGTTCTTTACGCTCATGAAAAGGCGCCACAAAAAGGCTACGACAATTATCACAACCCAGCTTGGATTTAAGGAATGGACGGGTTTTATGAAAAACCCTCACCTGACTTCAGCATTGGTTGATCGGTTACACTCAAACGCCGACGTCATTAACATGAGCAAGTGTAACTCTTTGCGCCCGTCACCATCGGCGAAATAAATCCATTCAACAAAATAAACTCCGACTCTCACTGATAAGCCTTGGCATCACCCCAAGGCGCCGTCGGTCTTTGGTTCTAAACAATTTGATGTCAATAAACATGAGTTATGAAATTGCCGCGGCTTGAATGGTCCACTCTACCTCAGCACAACCGGCCAAACTATGTGAGCACCACCGAGGGATTGCGGAATCTTAATGATGAAGTATGTACGACACCTACAAACATTGGCGAGATCCTGCGCCTTCTCACTCATCCCAATGCCTTTGATAAACCATTGAAAATTGGAAAAGCGGTTGTGGCTCTTTCGGATCTTCTAGATTTTTTTCAGATTCGAATTCTGGATGAGTACGTTGATTGGTGGAAGGATTTACCCATAGCC
>CAYNRS010000261.1:0-4032 GCA_964399565.1 uncultured Ignavibacteriaceae bacterium | reverse complement strand
TGGGAGGTTCCCCATTACACCCGACATGTTTACGAACACGCCAAGCTTACTGCCAAAACTGTATCAGTTGGGCGGAAAGAAAACATCTCTTCCGTCCCGGAACTTTCCCGAAACCAAAGTGAAAAGAATCAGCTAAGCGCGATGCGTCTCTCTCCGCAGCAGAAAACACGAATTCTTATTCTTGCAGCTCTCCTTGTGGGATGGTTCATCGTTGTGTTCCTCAGATCTGGTACGGCGTGGGGAGGATGAGGGCCGAGAGAACGGCAAATAAGGATTAGTGGATTATTGGATCAATGGATTGATGAAACAGGGAGGGGATTATGGCTGATTACACAGAACTGAGGAACATCAACCGTGGATACATGAAACTCGATGTCTGGCAGAAATCCGTGGAGCTCCATAGGGTTGTTTGGGAGACCGTCGAGCCAACAAATACTGACTATAAATTGAAATCACAGATTTTCGATGCTGTGCAGTCTGTTTCTTCAAATATTGCAGAGGGGCTACTCTCGACGGTCAATCAAGGAATACATCCAATCTCTGTACACGTCGTTGGGTTCACTCTCTGAGACTCTCACACGGGCAATTGGGCTTCTGACAACCAACCGAATAACACAGGAACAATTTCATAGAATTGATGTGCTTCATTACGAAGTGGAAAACAAGCTCCTTCGTCTCGTTGAAAGCCTGCAGAAGAAAAAAGACGATGGCACTTGGAATGACAGAGTGTTTGAAGACATCGCAGACTACAATCCTTAATTGACTCACTAATCCAATAATCCATCCCTAGATTCCTTCGGTACTATCGTGAAATCCGAGCCTTCTCCTCCCTCCTCGCAACGATTGACTTCCCTTGACGTCTTCCGCGGCGCAACGATTGCTGGCATGAACCTCGTTAACAACCCCGGGGATTGGGGACACATTTACGCTCCGTGGAAACACGCCCCCTGGCATGGATGGACGTATACGGACACTGTCTTTCCTTTCTTCTTATGGATCGTCGGTGTCGCTATGACATTTTCTTTCGCCAAACGTGTTGAACGCGGTGACGACAAGGGAAAACTCTTTGTTCACGTCATCATTCGGTCGGCTGTTATTTTTGGGCTGGGTATGTTTCTTGCCGGATTTCCTTTCGGCATGGCGTTCGGCCACGATTTTTCGTTTGCCAACATTCGTATTCCCGGTGTTTTGCAACGCATTGCCGTTTGTTATCTTCTCTCGAGCGCGATTTTTCTCACAACGGGAATCGCAGGACAGATCCGCTGGGTCGTTGGACTCCTCGGTTTTTACTGGCTTGCAATGAAACTTATCCCTGTTCCAGGATTTGGACCGGGCGGGCTTGACCCTACGGGCAACCTCTGCTGGTACATTGATTCCAATCTTCTGGCAGGTCATACCTGGAGAGGCGCGCCGGTACCTGGATTCGACCCCGAGGGGATTTTCAGCACGCTGCCCGCCATCGCAACAACCTTGTTTGGCGTTCTGACTGGCCATTTCCTTCGGGTCCATGCATCGCATGAAGAAAAAACATCCTGGATGTTCACCGCCGGAAGCGTTCTCGTCCTTTTCGGACTCATCATGGATAATTGGCTGCCGATAAATAAGAACCTTTGGACGAGCTCCTACTCGGTGTTCATGGCTGGCCTGGCGTTGGTCTGTTTTGCTTTCTGTTACTGGATTATCGACGTGAAAGGCTTCAAGAAATGGTCAAAGCCGTTTGAGATTTACGGGTTAAATGCTCTGACGATGTTTTTCCTTGCGGGCTTGTTCGGACGAATTTCTGCTCTTATCAAATGGACGGGAGAAGACGGAACGGTCATTTCCCTCAAGCAGTACTATTATCAGACGTTCTTTCTGTCCGTTGCGGAACCCATGATAGCATCATTCCTCCACTCCCTGTTCTACGTTGCGTTTCTTTTCCTGATCGCGTGGGTTATGTACCGAAAGAAGTGGTTTGTCCGCATTTGAGCCATGCTCGACGAGAACGTCCGATCCGACCGTAATTCAGTCGCCCGCCAAAAATTTGCGATCCGCCTGTCCCTCGCTGTAGGTTTTTTGATGTTGGCGGGCAAAACCTACGCGGCGCTGATTACCGGTTCCGCCGCAATCCTGTCCGACGCGGCTGAATCTGTGGTCCATGTTGCAGCCGTCGCCTTTGCCGCGTTCAGCGTTTCGTTCAGCTTTAAGCCCGCCGACCTGAACCATCCGTACGGTCATGAAAAGATCACTTTCTTTTCTGCAGGATGGGAAGGAATGATGATCGTCATTGCCGCAGTGTATATCATCTCTGAAGCCGTCTCACGTTGGATCGCCGGGCTGGAGCTACGAAATCTTGACATTGGAATAATGTTCGTCGCCGGTGCGGCGGCTATCAATGCAGCATTGGGGTGGTTTCTCATTTGGCAGGGGAAGAAATACGGCTCTCTGATTCTCATCGCCGACGGCAAACATGTCCTGACGGACGTATGGACAAGCCTCGGTGTGATCGTGGGACTACTCCTGACACTGTGGACGGGCTGGCTCGCGTTCGACCCGATTATGGCAATTCTTGTCGCCTTGAATATCGTATGGTCGGGAGGAAAACTGATACGTCAATCGGTTGGTGGGCTGATGGACGAGGCAAACCCGGAACTGGAAAAACGACTTCGTTCACTCCTCGATGCAGAAACCTCGAAGCGTGGATTACGGTATCACGAGCTCCGTTATCGAAGCACCGGCAGTTCTGTGTGGGTGGATTTTCATCTTCTGTTTCCGAAAGGATCTGTCATCGAGGATGCACATTGGAAGGCAACAGAAATCGAGGCAGCTATCAAGTCCGCACTTTCGACTCCCGTCACCATTGTTTCCCACCTCGAGCCCATCGAAGGCCACGACCAAACGCACCAGGAGCTGAAAGCGGCAAAAGAATAGAAACTCTTGAAACGGTTTGCCCAGCTTTTCTCCTCATTTACGGACCACGATGAATCGTAGTGCAAACGATTGATTTCTGTTGCTCACGAAGACTAACAGTTGTAAACAAGAAGGAGAAAGCACCCCGATGAATCGGGGTGCTTGTCATCATCATGTGCAAGGGGGAACCGATTTACCGAATTGTTCCAAAGACATCCCAATTATTGACAAGTCGGTAACGTTCGAATTCTGAGGAATGGAATTGGTTACGAAAGTGACTTTCTCAGCTCAAGTATGACTGTAATGTTCACGATTTCGCCGGCCACAAGCCCGCCTGTCTCCAACATCCTATTCCACTTGAGCCCATAGTCAAACCTGTTGATCGCGAGCGTTGCCTTCCAGGCACTCATCAAACCCCGGCCGGTTTTGAGATTTCCGTTGTGGATTACGTCGAACACGACTTGTTTCATGGTGTCCCGAATCGTAAGGTCACCGTACATTTTGTAGATGTTATCGCCAATCTTTTCGAACTTCGTGCTTTTGAACTTGATCTCCGGGAATTTCTCCGCGCTGAAGAAATTGTCGGACCTCAGATCCTTGTCGCGACCTTCGGATTCCGTGTTAATGCTCGCAGTTTTGATAACAACATCTACCTGAGTATCGAGAAAGTCTTCCTTTGAGGAATTGACCGTGATATCAAAGTCCTTGAAATATCCCTGGACTTCTGAAATCACCATGTGCTTTACGGTGAAGACGATTTTTGAATGAGCTTTGTCTAGTTTCCACCCTGTTTGAGCCTCGGGAGTTTGACCCGGGAGATTCGACAAAGCGACGATCCCCAGAAGTGCCGTGGTTAAGGTTTTCTGCATAAGCGCTCCAGTTCTGATTGTTGAAGAAATGAATTATGACGTTTGAAACTCGACCTGGATTCCGTCTTGATCCCGGGCCGGGAAACCATTGAAACGGTTCCTCCGTTCTTTTCTTTTTCAAGCACCCCTCGTTGTTTTGAAAACCGGAGAAAAGCACCCGATGTATCGGGGTGCTCATGAGCTCCTGTTGATTGTTGAACCGATTCATCGGTTTGCATCAGATCTGGTCTCATTTTGTGATGACTTGAATTGTACTTCAATTCCGTCAAAATCT
>CAYNRS010000260.1:0-4038 GCA_964399565.1 uncultured Ignavibacteriaceae bacterium | reverse complement strand
CATGGCCGGAAGCCTGAGTGTCAAAGGCTACGCCGGAAAAGAAGTGATCGTAGAAGTTGACTTGGTGCCGAACAAAGACGACGACCATGCCGACAGCGATGACACGCAAAAACGGAAAGGCCTGCGCCGCATCCCGAATACATCTTCCGGGCTGTCGATTGAAGAAGAAAATAACACCGTCATGATCACGAAGAGCGGTTATGGTTCCAGGGAGCTTCGTGTCTCTGTTCAGGTGCCGGTGAATTGTTCGATGAAACTCAACGTGGTGAACGGCGGGGAAATCGAGGTCGACGGAGTAAACGGGGATCTCGACGTGAACAACACAAACAACTCTGTGAAACTGACAAAAGTCGCCGGCTCTGTCGTTGCGCACGCCTTGAACGGCAATCTCCTCGTCACGATGACGAAGGTGACGCCCGAGAGAGCAATGTCCTTCAGTTCTCTCAATGGAGAGATAGACGTGACGCTACCGCCCGACACGAAGGCAAATGTTTCGCTCAAAACGGACATGGGTGGCGAAATCTACAGTGATTTTGACATTGCTCTCGATCGGTCGAAACCAAAAGTGGAGGAATCGCGCGATAAGAAGGGCCGTTTCAAGGTTGTGGTTGATAAATCGATGCGGGGCACGATCAACGGCGGCGGCCCGGAATTCACGTTCAAGAATTTTCAGGGTGATATTTACATCAGGAAAGGCAAGTAACTCCTTGCATTGTCTGAAGAACGGGAATAGCCCGACCCTCTCTGGGTTGGGCTATTGTGTTTTATGGTTGGCGGGGTTTTCTTCGTCTTGAGGCCAATTTGTAGGATTCATTTCAATGTAATTCCGTATTCGATGGAGTTCATGCTTGTTGCGAACAACGCGGTCGTAGAAATTTCTTTGCCAAACAGGTATGGCAGGTGTTTGGCGAAGGAAATTGATTCTCCGCGCAGAAAAGGTTTTGAATGACCGCACGATTTCGGATAGTGTGTGACGACGGGTAACGCGTGTAGGGGCGGGTTCCGAACCCGCCCCTACAGGAATGTTGTGCGAAACAGCCGCATTCTCGGAAATCTGATAACGTGTTGTGTCAGTCAAAATGACAATTCCATGAATGTGATTGGGCATGATCACGAAATTATCCAATTGCACGTGGAAATAATGATTTGTGAGGTCTTTCCATGCTGAAAGAACGATCACACCGGCTTCTGACAACCTCATTTCACCATTAACGATTCCGCCAAAGATGCATTCTTTTTCATATGAGCAGATCGTGAGGAAATATGCGCCCGGTTTCGTGTAGTCATATCTCCTCAGCCGCATTGACCGTCTATTGTGATTGAAAGCATCGTATCGCATGGTTGCCCCCTATTATAAGAAACGAAATGAGGTAACAGTGTTGGGATTGGTTCGGACGAACGACTTTGAAACATTCCCCAAAAAACCTCGTTTAACTATGGATCTCAGGCCCTCCCGCCAATTGCTGCAATGTGCATCGAAGCGTTCGTGAAAGAGAATTTCTATATTCTACAAGCCGACGATTCAAACGTTTTTCCTTTCCCAGGCATCAAAGTGGATACCTAACTTCAGGAGGTGTTCTCGATGAAATTCTTTTACACGCTTGTTCTCATTTTGGTATTGTTCGTGGCAACTTCCGCTCAGGAGCGAAAACAGCCTGTGTTTGTGTCGACACAGTGGCTTTCTGAGCATTTACAAGACCCCGAGCTTGTCGTGTTGCAGGTCGCCTTTAACAGGCGCGAGTACTCTGTCGGCCACATTCCCGGTGCAAGGTTCTTGTGGTTCAACTGGCTTGCCATATCAACACCCGACGCGTCGACAGAGATGCCGTCGACAGAACAGGTGGATACTCTGTTGGAGAGTTTTGGCATTACGGAGAAATCAACCATCGTCCTTTGCTTTGGCGCTCAGAATGTTTCCACAACAACGAGAATGTTCCTGGCGCTATCTTATTTCGGTTTCGGGAATCAGACTTCGGTTCTCGATGGAGGAATTGAAGCATGGAAAAGAGAAAACCGAACGATCTCGACGGAAACACCCGTTGTCCGTAAAACGTCGCTGATGTTGAAGACACAAACCTCGGTTATTACCGATGCTGATTGGGTAAAGGCGAACATTGCAAACTCAAAGGTTGCCATTGTTGATGCAAGAACAAGAAGTTTTTACGACGGCAATGGCGGAGGTATCGTGCGTCAGGGACACGTGAAGGGGGCAGTGAGTATTCCGTATAACTCTCTCCTGGACAGCACTGCTAAGGTGCTCGGCGTTTCCAGGCTTCAAGCTGTTTTCGACTCGATGGGAGTAAAGAAAGGAATGAAAGTGGTGAGCTACTGTCACGTCGGCCAACAGGCAACGGTAGTATATTCCGTTGCACAGTTGCTTGGCTATGATGCGGCCGTGTACGATGGGTCGTTTGAAGATTGGAACGTCCGCGGCGACGATTATCCCGTGGAAAAACCCGCTCCACCCGGGGAAGATCAATCCGCAGCCGTGCCTGGAAAGAAATATGTTTGCCCGCCTTGCGGCTCGACGTGCGACAGGCAGGAATACACAAAACCTGGTTCGTGCTCAGTGTGCGGTATGGCTCTTATTGAAAAGAAGTCATGAGCAGACCTTCCAGGCCATACATGAATCCTTATCTCGCCGGAATCGGGCTTGGCCTGGTTCTCTTAACTGCTTTTGTCGTCATGGGGCGCGGGCTGGGCGCGAGTGGGGCCTTTACTTCTGTAGTGGCCGTCGGAGTGAACGCGGTTTCGCCGACGCACGCGCAGACGAGTGATTTTTACAAAGAATATCTTCCTGCAAACACAAGTCCGTTCAAAGATTGGCTGGTTTTCGAAGTTGCCGGAGTGATTGTGGGCGGATTGATTTCGGGGTCGCTGGCAGGCAGAGTGAAACGCGTTGTCGATCGCGGCCCCAACGCGACACCGAACGTGCGCATGACGTATGCCTTCTTCGGCGGAGCTCTTATGGGTTTTGGGTCGAAGCTTGCACGCGGATGCACGAGCGGCCAGGCTCTGACGGGAGGTGCATTGCTGAGCGTGGGAAGTTGGACGTTTATGCTTGCTGTCTTCGCAGGCGCTTATGCTGTCGCCTATTTTGTCCGGAGACAATGGACGTGACTGCGCCTTTCTATCGTTTTGGACTTTTCGGCGAGGACACGAGCCTTGTCTTCGCGTTTTTCATCGGCATCGGTTTCGGCTTCTTCCTTGAGCGAGCCGGGTTCGGGAGCGCAACAAAGCTTGCGTCGCAATTCTATGGCCGGGATCTGACAGTATTTAAAGTCATGTTCACTGCAATTGTGACGGCAATGCTCGGCTTGTTCTGGCTTGCCTGGTTTGGAATCCTGGACCTTTCACGTGTGTTTGTGCTTCCGACATATCTGACCCCTCAGCTCGTTGGCGGCCTGATCTTTGGCGTCGGTTTTGTCTCCGGTGGATATTGCCCCGGTACGTGTTGCGTCGCCGCGGTCACGGGAAGAATGGACGGATGGATTCACCTCTTGGGAATGCTCGGCGGGATTTTCATCTTTGGAGAAATTTTTCCGCTCCTGTCTTCGTTTTACGCTTCTGCACCGATGGGCCAGGCTACTCTGGATCAGTTTTTTGGACTGCCGTACGGAGTTACGGTATTTTTTGTTGTGGTCCTAGCCGTATCAGGGTTCTACGGTGCAGAACGGATTGAAAAGAAGCTACAGACCGCACGCTGAACATCCTTGAGTTTTTCCTACCGATCTCTCGCCGTTGTTGCACTCATTCTTGGTTTTTTTGCCATGGTTGTCCGCAATCCCAGGGACTCTCATCGCGTTTCGGTGGATGTGAAAGAACTTTCGAGGATTGTCGAGCAGGAGGAAGACCATGTCACACCGGAGGAATTGGCAGATTTGTTCATGCGGGGAAGCTCAAATGTGCTCGTGATCGATCTGCGCGACTCAGCTGCATATGCGAATTATCATATCCCGACGGCAGTTCGAAGGGAAATTTCCCAACTGGTGGAAGCCTCTTTTCTAGCGCAGGACACAATGGTCATTTATTCTGACG
>CAYNRS010000259.1:0-4048 GCA_964399565.1 uncultured Ignavibacteriaceae bacterium | reverse complement strand
CCAAAGCTCCTGATCCTTCATCATATTGTTCGCATGGGCGGAACGGATGAAGAAATGATCTCGGCAATAAGGTCAGAAGGATTCAAAGGCAGGGTTGTTGTGGGGAAAGACCTGGAGAAATATTAATGCAAACGGAGGAACAATGTTCATAAACCTTCCCATCAAGAGGGCTGTCTTGAGGACTGTTTGGCTGGCGATTCTATTGTGCCCGGCTATCGCCTTCAGTCAGGCTGATATCAAGTCCGAGTTTTCTGATGTCGACGATCATGCGCTTCGTGCGCCGGCGGACGCAGAAAAATCTTATGAGACCCTCGGCCGGTATCTCGTTGAAGTTGCGAAGAATGACGAACAGAGGATGAGGGCGATTTTTCGCTGGGTGACGCAGAACATCGCTTACGACACCAAAACGTTTTTCTCCGGCGACCTTTCTGCCTCAAGCGCAGGGAATGCGCTCAAGGAACGAAAAGCAGTGTGCGACGGATATGCCGGACTGTTTGAGCAGATTGCAAAAGCTGCCAATCTCGAAGTCGTCAAGATTGCCGGATTTGCAAAAGGTTACGGATTTGTTGCCGGTGGACGCGTCAGTGGTCGGCCGAATCATGCCTGGAATGCCGTGAAGATTAATGGTACGTGGCGTTTGGTGGACTGTACATGGGGGGCAGGCTATGTTGATGAAGAGAAGCAATATGTTCGGATGTTCCAGGAGCATTATTTCCTTACGCCTCCGGAAGAGTTTATTTACGACCACTTTCCCGCCGATAAGCAATGGCAACTTCTGGAGACGCCAGTGACACAGGATCAATACGAGAGCTTTGTTTTTCTTCGCCCGGCTTTTTTCTGGTCCGGACTTAAGTTGAAAAGCCATGCGAGCGCAACTGTCGAAGCTCGGAAAGAGCTGACGATGACGCTTGAAGCTGCGCCTCATGCTCTCGTTCTCGCACGTCTGCAAAGGGGGGAGAAGAAGCTCGACGATACACGCGTTTTCACTCAGCGGTCGGGCCGAGAAATCGAAATTCGATGTTCTTTTCCGGATGAAGGCACCTACACGCTCCGGCTCTTTGCAAAACGTAAAAACGACCCCGGCCAATATTCGTGGGCGCTCGATTATCGAATTGATTGCAGAGAAGGAAGCTCCTTGCTTTATCCAAAAGTCTACAGCACGTTCATTGAAAACGATTGCTTCCTGTTCACTCCCGTCAGTGGCTTGCTGAGGCCAAGAGCGGGGCAAGAGTTTCGCCTCACCATTGCCAATGCAGAAAAAGCGGCGGTCGTGTATGCGGGGAAGTGGACATTCCTTGTAAAGAATCAGGATGAATTTTCCGGAACGGCGGACATCGGCTCCGGAGATATTAGCCTCGTCGCAAAATTCCAGGGCCAGGACACGTTTCTCACCGTGTTATCTTTTCGCGGACAGTGAGGCTCAGAAGGTCGAATGTCCCCCAATCAACGCTAAACTTTGGAATTCCGACATAGTCTTGACTTTCTGGTAATATTTTTATATTAACGATTGAACAACTGCTCAATCGTTTGTGACAAAAAACTCGCCCACGCCACACAACCATCAGGCTCATATCCGGTCGGCCTCGAAGAACCTGGCAAAGAATGAGCAAATCGTTGACATGAGCGAAACGTTCAAGGTTCTCAGCGACCCAACACGACTCAAGATAGTGATGGCGCTGACGAGAGACGAGCTGTGCACGTTCGACATTGCCAAAGTTCTGGCGATTTCAGAGTCCGCCGTCTCCCACCAATTACGCCTTTTGAAAACTCTCCGTCTCGTTAAACAGCGCAAACAGGGCAAGATGGTTTTCTATTCTCTTGATGATGAACATATCGAGGACCTCATTCGCGTGGCCTCCCGACACATTTCAGAAGCTTGATGAGCCTGTCTGGTACCACAAAGCAATCCGTTTTTATTGTCAGCGACTTATGCTGCGCAACGGAAGAAGCATCGATCAGAAAGAAATTGTCGACACTTGCGGGCATTATCGACCTTCAGATCAACCTGATTTCACACAAGTTGACCGTCCGACATTCGACTGATGATCAGCACATCCTTAAAGCACTCAAGACCATAGGCCTGCCTGGACTGCTTGTATCTCCATCAGTTTCATCGAGAAGAATTCCCGCGTATCGCCGTGTTGCGTTTTCGGTAGTCGCCTCGAGCCTCTTTTTTTTGAGCGGCCAAGCCGCAATCGCCCTCAGCGGTTCCCCATTTCTCCCTAGAGCATTATTCCTGTTATCAATTCTCTCCGGGGGCTGGCAGGTCGGCGTAAAGGCGTTTAAGGCGGTACGAAATCTTTCGCTCGACATTAATTTTCTGATGGCGGCGGCAGTCGTTGGTGCAGTGGCAATTGGCGAATATGTGGAGGGCGCGGCCGTCATGCTTCTGTTTGCTTTTTCGCTTCTGTTGGAATCCATGAGTATAGAAAGGACTCGACACGCCATTCATTCTCTGATGAAGCTCTCCCCTTTGGCCGCGGTCATTAAGCGAGGCACGATCGAAAGGCTTGTACCAGTCGAGGAGGTCAAAATTGACAATATCGTCGTGCTTCGGCCCGGAGAGCGCGTTCCGTTAGATGGAGAGGTAGTAAGCGGTTTTTCCACAGTGGACGAGTCTGCAATAACAGGCGAGTCCGCCCCCGTTGTAAAGAAAGCCGGCGACCAAGTCTACGCCGGATCTTTGAACCAGCGGGGGACTCTCGATATCCGAGTCACAAAACCTGCATCGGATTCCACTATTGCTCGTATTGTGCAGCTTATTGAAGAAGCGGAAAGTCAGCGAGCTCCTTCGCAAACGTTCGTCGAGCAGTTTGCGCGCGTTTATACACCAACGGTTTTCGGTCTTGCTGTCTGTCTTGCCGTCGTTCCGCCGCTCGCCTTTCAGGAACCGTTTGGGGAATGGTTGTACCGCGCCCTCGTCCTGCTCGTGATCGCCTGTCCTTGTGCGTTGGTGATTTCCACTCCCGTCACGATCGTAAGCGCATTGACAAATGCAGCAAGAAATGGATTGCTTATCAAAGGAGGAAAACATCTCGAGCGATTGGCCAAGCTTGACGCTGTGGCTTTTGACAAAACGGGGACGCTGACGGAAGGCCATGTTGCAGTCGTTGATGTCATCTCATTTGATTCTCTTACCGCCGGAGAAATAACGAGAATCGCCGCCGCCGTGGAACTGAGGTCGGAACATCACCTTGCAGGAGCCTTGCTCCGATATGCCGAAGAACACCAGATCTCTCTTGATGACATTGCCATCGATCAATTCGAATCGATACCGGGAAAGGGGGTCCGGGCAACGGTCAATGGAAAAATTTTTGCGCTTGGGAACCACCAGTTTGCCGAGGAATTGAAAGTGTGTTCTCCGCGCGTTGAACAGTCTCTGGCCGAACTTGAGGCAAAGGGTCAAACAGCCATCATCCTGGCCGACGACCGCCATGCGTTGGGAATCATTTCGGTGGCTGACCGAATCAGAACGGAAAGCCCCTCCGCAATTGCCTCTCTCCGAAAACTCGGAGTTCAGGAGAGTATTCTCCTGACGGGAGACAATCGAGGCACGGCTCAACATGTTGCCGAGCAATTAGGGTTCGATAAAGTCGAAGCAGAACTCCTGCCTGAGAACAAACTTGCGCTTATTCGATCACTAAAATCCAGACACAGAACAGTTTCCATGATTGGCGACGGCGTCAACGACGCACCTGCGCTCGCAATGGCAGATGTTGGCATTGCCATGGGAGGCGTCGGATCGGATACAACTCTTGAAACGGCTGATATCGTGTTGATGTCGGACGACCTCTCAAAAGTGCCTTATGGTATTTCCCTCGCGCGAAGAACTCTTCGCGTGATCAAACAAAACATCACTTTGGCACTTCTCGTAAAGACATTTTTTATCACTTTCGGAATTCTTGGGCTGAGCAGCCTCTGGCTTGCCATACTGGCGGATGACGGAGTAACCCTGGTTGTGGTGATAAACGCTATGAGACTTCTGAGAAAGCCAACGAAGAAATCAGTGTGAGAACCGTAGTATCTTGAGCAGATTATTGCCGATAAC
>CAYNRS010000258.1:0-4053 GCA_964399565.1 uncultured Ignavibacteriaceae bacterium | reverse complement strand
ACTGAGACGTTCATTTTCGGCATCCCACAAACCTGGAACAGGTCTTCAAGCGCCTGATGTGTCGCACCGTCCGGTCCGACGGAAACGCCCCCATGAGCGCCGGCAATGAGGACATTGAATTCACCGTAGCACACCGTCGTGCGAATCTGGTCCAAGCACCGCCCTGCGGCAAATGTGCCGTACGTCCCAAGCACGGGGATCTTCCCCAGTCTTGCAAGACCAGCAGCCACACCCACTGCGCTCTGCTCGGCAATGCCGACACTGATCCAGCGGTTCTTGCGTTCGGGGTTTTTGGCGTAGAAATCGCTGATCGTGATTGAGCCCGAGATATCCAACCCAAGGCACACGATGCGCTCATCGCCGCCAAGTTCCTGCAATGCGTTTCCAAATCCTTTGCGGGTCGGCTGCATTTCCACGCGCATCAATTCGTCGGCGTTCCACCAGTAGTCGCGACAAAACTTGGGCATTTTGTGACTGAGTTCGACGTCCATGTGCTTTTGATATTTCGATGCATCGTCCAGGAGTTTTTCTGCATCAAGCTTGTTCCCAAGCCCGAGCTGGACGAGGCCTTTCTTCATTTCATCGACACTCGGCGCTTTTCCATGCCAACCGGCGACGTCCTGCATGAAATCAATTCCCTTGCCTTTGACCGTATGGGCAATAAGGAGCACCGGTTTTCTTTTAACCTTGAGGGCTTTTTCAAACGTTCCGACGATGGCGTTCATGTCGTGCCCGTCGACTTCAAACACTTCCCATCCAAAACTCTGGTATTTCTCGTATAAGGGGTCGACGTTCATGACATCTTTCACCCACCCATCAATCTGCAACCGATTCTTGTCGATAATGGCAATGAGGTTATCAAGTTTGTAATGCCCCGCCTCCATCGCCGCTTCCCAGATTTGTCCTTCCTGCTGTTCGCCGTCGCCCATAATGCAGAAGACTCTGGCATCGTTACTTTCCATGCGAAGCCCGAGGGCGAGTCCAACAGCAATGCTGAGTCCTTGTCCCAGAGAACCTGTTGATGCTTCCACGCCAGGAAGTTTCAGCCAATGGGGATGTCCTTGAAACGGGCTGCCAAGTTTTCTCAGCGTGACGACATCCTTCACGTCGAAATATCCAGCCATTCCTAAACCGAGATACAGGCTGGGAGCTTTGTGTCCAACTGACCAGATTATTCTGTCGCGTCCGGGCCACTCAGGCTCTTCCGGATCCAGACGAGCGATATTCAGGTACAATGCTGCCGTTATATCCATAATCGAAAGCGTTCCACCGGCGTGACCTGACCCCGCGGCTGCGAGACAGATGAGGTCATATCCTCGCATGACGTTCGCCGCATCTTTGAGGTCGGCCACCGTGTAACGTTTTCTGATTTCGTTTGTTCGTGAATTCAGCAGCGGCATGATGTGCTCCTTAACGGGATGGAATGGGCAATAAACGCCCTCTCACCTTCTTGCAAGTTATGTACCAGTGAGTCGCTTGGAGCCGGTGAGAAAGACCTTCCAAAAGGCCAAAAAATGCAAATTAGGCCTGGTCCAGAATGGCTGGTTTCTCAGAAATGCGAAGGAATCCTAAGGGTGGGAAATGTTTGTCAGAGACACGGTTGAAGCTGCGTGTGAATTGGCGGATTAGATTATCGAGTTGCGAGCCATCGTCCCAGGAAGATCGTGACCGCGAGATACCAAAATCCCAGCAGAGGTCCCAAATCAATGAGATTGTTGTTGGCAGGCGGAATCGGGAAGGTCAATATGTTGAGAACCAGCAAAGCAAGAGCTATGAAAACACCGAGCAACCCTATGATTCTACCGAAGCGTGGATCCTTGAACATGCAAAGCGCGAACAAGAGCGTTCCAAGAGAAATAAAAACATCCCAGGCTACGTCCATCCCGAGCTGGACGGCATCCACAGCTGCAGGCAAGGCGAAGGGAATATCACCCTTCCGACTTAACGTTTCCACCTGATAATGAACCGACAGTTGCACCAAACCCATCAGGGTGAAAGTTGCGGCGCCAAGCACATTGAACACCACTGCCAATCGAATCAGGATCGGGTTTCCGGTTCCAGCCAGAACATAATAGAGACCGATACTCGCAGTCACGAGCATCGGTCCAAAGGCGCATACCAGGATCACACCCAGAGTCAACGGCCCCGAGATGTTGGAGAAGACGGCGTACGTTGCGACAGTCGCCACTCCGGCAACAACGGAAACGATTGCCCACTGTCTTTCGATATTCATGGCTCACCTGCAGAAAGTCTTGTGAGCTGATCTGTTAATCTGGGCTGTGCGTAAAATTCTCATTCGACTCCCGGCCCTCGTCTACCGGTAAGCAAACACCATTGCGTAGATGATGAGCAGGATAATGCTGAAGCCAAGTCCGAGGGCTGTCCAGCCGAAAATTTTAATGGCTTTGATCACCACGGGCTGATATTGCTCGACAGTCAGATCTTTCAACTTGCCGTCTTTGCGAAGCTGTTCGTATTCGCGCGGACGATCCTCTTCGAGCTCTTGCGCCGTTTGATAGCCCGTGAAGATAACGACATCCATCGGAAATTTTTCAGGACGAAGATGAGTGTTGAAAAAATGGACTGTGAAAATGAAACCGACGGCCAGCAATGCTTCATCGCTGTGGATAATCGTCGCCACATTGATGAACCAACCAGGAACAATGAGGGTAAAAACCTCAGGGAACCACAGCATTAGTCCCGTGGAGCCAATGATAAATACGCCCCAGAAGACAGCGAAATAGTCGAATTTCTCCCAGTATGTCCATCGTCCAAACTGTGGGCGGGGGCCTTGATGGAAAAACCATTTGACGGACCCGATGAATTCCCTGAAATCCCGTCTAGTGAACAGCATCGTATCTTCTCCGGTCAGCAACGCACGCCACGTTCCGAACTCTTGCTTCTTCTTTTTTGCGAGATCGTAAAGGTGCGTGAAAAAAATCCCAAACATGAGGAGCGCAGCGACGCGATGGATATACCCTGCGGACTCATATCCACCGAATACGCGGGCGAGGAATGACGCCCAGCCGGTGTACGAGAACTTCAATGTCATCCCTGTGAGAGCAAGACTCACGAAACTCACAATCATAAGGATGTGCAAAACGCGATTGAGTCGAGAGAATCGTTTTACCGGCGTGTGGCCGGGGATCGACACCTGTGGAGGAACCTCGACGGCTTCCTGTTGTTCAGGACTTCCTGTCGGTTGAGCTTTCGTCTCTTGCTTTGGTGTCGCTGCTTTCATTCTTTTTCTTTCGTCGCATTTGAATTGCCCTTGGGAGCCACAACAGCGTGTGAATTCCGCCAAAGACAAACGTTCCGATAAGAAGGCCAGTCATCCCCCAGAACGTCCAGAACAGCCAGGGATATTTTTCCGGGTCGTGGTGAGTTGCGTGCGTTAAATAACCGGCAAATCGACGTGTGGCTCCCGGATGGCATTTCTGGCATGTTGCGACAACGTTTTCGTGACTTAAGCGCGATCGTGAATCACTCACCGGCAGAATATCGTGCGCTCCGTGACAATCATAGCATTTCGCTGTCTTGGTGTACCCGAGCTGGGAGACCTTGCCATGGTAGGTATCAAAATAAGTATCCGCAATTTTTTCGTGACAACGCCCGCACTTGCTCATGATCTCAAGCTTGAATCCTTCCAAATCGGCCCGTCGAATTGTGTGGGCGGTGTGACAGTCGCTGCACACAGGAAGTTCTTTGTCTGTCTTTCCGACGAGGGTTGCGTGAATGCTTTGCGTAAATTGCTCTTGAATTCCGTGATGGCACTGCCCGCAGGTCGTTGGAAGATTTTTAGGATTTACTGTCGACTCAGGATTGTTCCACGGCAACTCTCCATGAGCAGTATGACAATCTGTGCAGGTTGCGGTCACCGTGAGCCCACTCTTGAGGAGCCCCTTTCCGTGAATGCTCTCTGTATAATGTTCAACGATCTTGTGCTCCGTGCCAGTATAACGTCTCGCCGCTTTTTCCCCTTCCCTATGGCATCGCGCGCACAAATTCGGAATGTTCGTCGCAAATGATACCGAACGGGGATCCCTTCTGGCT
>CAYNRS010000257.1:0-4060 GCA_964399565.1 uncultured Ignavibacteriaceae bacterium | reverse complement strand
GAGGTCGACATCCAGCTCGTCGGCGAGCATCTGTCCCAGCGAGGTGATAACTCCCTGTCCCATCTCGATCTTTCCCGTCAGACACGAAATGCGCCCGTCTTCGCCGATTTTCAAAAATGCATTGAAATCAGTCGGTAGTCTTCCCTGTCTCTCCTGTTGAAGTGCGAACGAATCTCCAACGGTGAAGAATATGAAGATTCCTCCGCCCGTCAGTCTCAAAAACTCGCGGCGATCCATTTGTGTTGCGGGATTTCCAGTCGTAAAGTCAATCAATCGGTCGTTATTCATGACTAGATCCTCCCGTTCATTTCTTTGGCGGCTGCCTGGATGGCCTGTACGATTCGTGGATGCGCTCCGCAACGGCAAAGATTGTCATCCATCCCCTCAAGGATTTGTTCCATCGTGGGTTTTGGATGTTCCCGTAAGAGCGAACAAACATTCATAATCATCCCGGGAGTACAATAACCGCATTGAAACGCATCGTGTTCCATGAATGCTTTCTGAACGGGATGAAAGCCTCCGTTCTTTGCAAGCCCTTCGATGGTGATCACTTCCTTTCCCTTGATGTCGCTCATTTTAGCCTGGCATGACCTCACTGATTGATTCTCGACAAGAACGGTGCAGGCGCCACAATGACTTTCTCCGCAGCCGTATTTTGTCCCGGTGAGTCCAAGGTCAGTGCGTAGCACCCACAAGAGCTTTCGGTCGCTGTCGACTGCGAGCGAAGTTGATTTTCCGTTAAGTTTGAATCGGATGGTCTCTCTCATCACACCCTCGAATCGGTTGAATGGATTTAAAGAACGAACACTGTGGAACGGGTGGGTTCAGCATTTAGCAAGCTCAGGAAACTTAAGTGATTCGCCGGAAATCTGCAAATTCTCGTTGACCGAACACGGATGACACAGATTAGACTGTTCTAGCTGATTCTTGTTAACTGGTCGATTCCTACATCTCGACTCGTTTCTTCCCCGCGTCAACTTCTTTAATGAATCTCATCAGACCTTGCATATATGTCTCCTGATCATCCCACATGCTGAGATGGCTTCCGTTGGGACAGTACAAATGGCTTCCATTCTGCACCTGTGTCGACATCCACTTCATGTGTTCGGGGTCCATGGTATCGTGTTTGCCGCCTATGGTCAGCGTCGGTACGGAAATTTGAGGCAAATCCTTTTTCCTGTCCCACTTTTCGAGCCTTCCCGAGATGCCGAATTCGCTCGGCCCCTGCATGATCACATAAACATCGCTGTTCAAATGTGCAAAGGCCCTGTTCACGCCATCCGGCCATTCGGGCAGCCTTATGATGTGCTGGTTATAGAAATGCGGGAGCAACAATTCCATGTATCTTGGGTTGTTGAAATCCTTTTTGGCCTCGATTCTTCGAACTTCAGCAAGGACTTTTGGATCCATCTGCCTGGCCAGTACTTCATCTGCATACTTCCCGTAATCAGGAGAGCTTGCCATCATGTTTGAAATAATGAGCGCTTTCAGGTTCTGCTGATATTTGAACGCGTATTCCATTGCGAGTATGCCTCCCCAGGAACTGCCGAGAAGGTAGAAATTGTCTTTCGTTAGCCCCAATGCCTGTCGTACCTGCTCTACTTCTTCCACAAATCTCTCCAATACCCACAGATCCTTGTCCTTCGGCTGGTCCGAGTATGCGGAGCCTAATTGGTCATAGTAAATGAACTCGATACCCTCAGCCGGGAGGAAGCTTTCAAAACACTCAAAGTACTCATGCGTTGCGCCGGGGCCTCCATGAAGGAGCAGGAGTTTGATTCTCGGATTGTTCCCGATTCGCTTTGTCCACACTTTGAAAGAACCTTTGGGCGTGTTAACAGGAATCAATTTTACGCCGCCTGTTTGAACTCCCTCGCTCGTCTTCTTGAAATAGTCTGCCGCCGGCCGCCTTGTTTCACAGGCAAGCAAAACCATCGCTAATACAACAACAATTACAATGTTTTTCATTTGTGCCTCCTTTTGAGTGATGAAATTCCTTGGTTATTAACAAGCCGGCAAATCGCTTTATAGGCGCACGACACGCCTTCGAATTTCAATTCGTCGTCAGCTTCACCGTTCCCAGTTTTTCCTGAACGCGGAGATATTCTGTGAGATCCTTCACCGGCAGCGGCTCAAATTCGCCCGAAAGAAAATCCCGGATTTCGAGAATCGTTTTCTTCTTGGTCAGCAATATATTCAGCTCGGCCGTCATATGCTGGGGGACTTTGCGCAGAGATGCCTGGTCTGCCTCCGGCAGCCTTGCCCTCGCCGCCGCAGCCGCCTGACCCCCACCGCCACCGCCAAACCCTCCACCCTGCGTCGGAACACGTTCAGCAAGAATTTTGGAAGCCTCTCGTTCATCAGATGACGATTCGGCTCTCGCCACCTTTGTTTTCTTCTGTTCAGCGCGCAAACGATAGAATGCATCGACCTCCTTTTGAAGAGATGAGGCACGGTCGTCGATGAGTTCGTCAAAGCTTGTAAGTTTCTTGTATCCATCTGCTGGGTTTATGAATAGTACGGATGCCGATTTCACAGCAGCCTTCTCCACTTCCGACTGATGACGAATGGCGTTGCGTGCTTCTTTGTATGACTGAACCAAACCTCCTGCATCAGCGGCGTCGGCGAGATAGCTCAGCCCTTTTCGTTGCGCTTCACCCATCCTCTCGGTTCCTCGAGCCAAACACTCTCCTGCGACCTTCATCGCCATCTCATCTTCCGCAGAAGCCAAAACGCTCATTGCTCCAATGCCAACGACGGCAGCGCGCTTGAACTGCGTCGGGTCGAGCTTGTCGGGCGTGTCCTGCGAGGAATGATACCACATATCCGGCCACGTAACAAAGATAACGGCGGGAATGCCGTGCTGCATGTACGTGACATGGTCGCTCGAGCCGTAATGTTTTTCGACGGAAATGTAGAAGGGATCCATGCTTCCGTTGGGAGAAACGACAGGAAGAGTGTATTTATAACCATTTGCCCGATAACGAATTCTCTCGCGATTGAGGTCGGCGATGAATTCCATAACGTTCGCGCAGAGGTCGTTCAAAAACGACGGGAATGTGTCGGGAGTGCGGTGGAGGATCCAGTATGCAGCGCTCGTTGAAAGCCTGAGCCCCTCCATGTCGAAATTCAAATCCGCGATGATCTTCTTCTTGACGTCCTCGTGTTTGTTCAGCCACGCATTCGTGCCGCTGATCTCCGGAACCCAGAGAAAGTGAATCGTCCTTTTTGGCGGAGGAAGCTTTCCTTCTTTAACGAGCCGGATGTACGCTCGTCCCATTTCCAATGTCATTGCGCAGCCGGAGTTATCATCATTCGCTCCCTGTTTGATGTATCCTTCGTACAAATGCGCAGAAACGGCAACGGCCTGATCCGTGCTGCCGTCGCCGGGAATAGTGGCATGCACCACTTCAAGTTCTCCAGGAAACGTCTCCGTTCTCACAACAGATTTCAGCACGACTTTTTGTCCGCGTCCAAGCATTGCCGATATTTCCCTCGCAACTCTTGGGGCAATAGACCATCCAAAGCCGCCTTTTTTGCCTTCGGGGGCATTCGCAGTGATTCCCTGGGACGGGATTTCATCCGGATAGCTGTCGGGTCGAAGAGAGTTATAACTGAGAACACCGACGGCACCACGTTCAAACACGCCCAGGCGTTGAAGCACACCAGCTCCCGCTGAACCGAGCACGAGTTTTCCCTGAACATCTTTGCTTGTATAATCCTCGTTTCTTCCGCCAATCCCAACGTCGACGACTTCCGCTGTAACTTCTCCCGATTCACTGTTGCCGGCAAGCGAAACGGCCACATCGTAAATATCGTACAGTTTCCTGACCTCCGGCTCGACCATCCAGAGCTCTCCCTGAGTTGGCTGCCAGAGCCTTTGCTGAGCTGGAAACGACTCGACCTCGACGTTGCTGTATCCATATTCCTTCGCGAATTTCACCATGACATCGGTTTCGCGAAACGTGCCCTGATATTCAGACAAGGGGCGCACGCGCGGATAGGGCACGAGCTCTTGAACATGATGCATTGCTCTTTCGCCGGAAGCTTCGTTGATAAT
>CAYNRS010000256.1:0-4083 GCA_964399565.1 uncultured Ignavibacteriaceae bacterium | reverse complement strand
TATGAAGACCATAGAAGGTATCCTGCCTGTTGAAGGTGATGCGGTGCAATTTCGTGCGAAATATCAACGATAGATACCTGGGGATGAATGGACAAAATAACGGCCTTCAGTGTTCCGACATAATGGTCTTCAAGGCCGAAATCCGTCAGCAGAGCAATGAGAGGTGGGGATTTCCGGGGCCGCCGTACGAGCTTCTTCTTCACAAGTTTCTCAGCGTCGTTTGCAAACGCTACTGGATGGTGACTGCCTTCCCTCTTTTTGCGGACTTATAAACAGCGTCGACAATCTTCATGCGATGAACAGCTTCCTCACCCGTCGAGACAACGGGGTGGAGGCCACGCAAGGCGCCGACCCAATGTTTTAGCTCATTCTCGTAGGATTTCCTATACAGAGATTGGGGCGTTTCCTGAGACACAGGGGCGACATTCACAAGACTCCCGTGCATCCGCTTAAGAATTCGAAAAGGGTTTAACGAGCCGCTTCCTTCCGTCCCAAAGCAGTCGCAGTAGAAGAAATCCGCATTTGATTCAAACGACCAGCTCGCTTCAATCGTCAGCGTCGACCCATTCTTCATCTTCATGAACATGATGGAAGAATCTTCCACTTCTTTCGTGAATTGTGTGTAATGGGTCGAGGTGACTTCCTCAACTTCGGGATACCCCATCATCCAGAAAGCAAGGTCAAACATGACGATTCCCAGGTCGAGGACGACTCCTCCCCCCGACTGCTCTTTTCTGGTTAACCAGACGCTTGCTGCGTTCAGCTTTTTAAACCATCCCGCTTTTGCGTAAAAAATTTTGCCCAATGCATGGTCCTCGATAAAGCTTTCGAGGATCATCGAGTCGGGTCGGAAACGGTTATTCATTCCCACCATGACCTTCCTATGGTGTTTTTTCGCAGTCGAGACAATCTCAATAGCTTCCTTTTGAGTTCGTGCCAGCGGTTTTTCAACGAGAACATCTTTCTTTGACTCGATCGCCGCAAGAGCAACGTCCGGATGAACCGCTGTTGGCGTGCAAATATCCACGCCAACGATGCCTTCCTCGGACTTCAGCATGGTTTCGACATTTGAATAGTAGCGTTGAATTTGGAACTTTTCGGCAACGATACGAGCTTTGGCGTCATCAACGTCGCAAACAGCGACGACCTCGGCATCAGGGAGTTTTGTGAGAATGGGTAAATGAATTGTCTGGGCAATATTGCCCATCCCAACGATTCCGATGCGGGTTTTTTCCATGCGCGGGATTAAACGACTAGGAGGCTACGAATTCGAACGCAGATTTTCCTTCTCGGGACGCAAGAAATTCCTTTGTAATATCAGCGATTCCCTGAGCGTCCAGTTTTAACTGCTTGTGTAATTCGTCCGGAGTTCCATGATCTATGAATCTATCGGGAATACCGTGCACTCTGACAGAGATATTCGCTATGTGCTGATGCTGCAAGGACTCAAGCAGCGCAGAACCAAATCCGCCATGAACGGTGTTGTCTTCCACCGTCACAAAGGTGTCAAATCTTGATGCGAGTGCTTTCACAACAGCGTCATCAAACGGTTTAACAAACCGCATATTGACCACTTCGGTGGAGATTCCGTCTTTTGAGAGGATGTCGGCAGCCTTGAGCGCGTTCGGCACCATGTTCCCGATCGCAAGTATTGCCACATCAGACCCTGTGCGAAGAGTCTCGGATTTACCAATAGGAATTGCCGTGAATTCTTTCCTGACAGGCACGCCGATGGCATTCCCCCGGGGATATCGGAGCGCAATCGGCCCCTTTTTGTACTCAATTGCTGTAAACAACATATCGCGGAGTTCTTGCTCGTCTTTTGGAGCCATCACGACCATGTTGGGAATGCACCTTAGGTACGAAAGATCGAATGCTCCGTGATGCGTCGGCCCGTCGGCACCGACGAGTCCGCCGCGGTCCATGACGAAGACGACGTTCAGATTCTGAATGCAGACATCGTGAATAATCTGGTCAAAGGCCCTCTGCAGAAAAGTCGAGTAGATCGCGGTGACAGGAATATATCCTTCCGTTGCCATGCCCGCAGCAAACGTTACGGCATGCTGTTCGGCGATACCGACGTCAAAGAAACGTTCAGGCATTTCCTTCTGAAGAGCAACAAGTCCGGTTCCGTCGGGCATCGCTGCGGTAATTCCAACAACTTTGGGATTCTGTTTACATATTTCAACAAGCGCCTTGCCGAGAATGGTAGTGTATGCAGGCGGGGCATTTGGATTTTTCGGTGCGACGCCCGTAATCTTGTCAAACGGGGTAACACCATGCAATCGAGTTGCCTCCTGCTCCGCCGGCGCATAACCTTTTCCTTTTTCAGAAATCGTGTGAATAAGGATTGGGCCCGTTAACTCTTTGACGTGTTGGAAAACCTCCACGAGTTTGACAACATTGTGGCCATTGAACGGACCAAAGTACCTGAAGCCGAGAGCTTCAAACAGCATTCCGGGCGTCACAACAGCCTTCAGTCCTTTTTCAACATTGTGAGCAACCGTACGGAGCCGATCCCCAAAGCTATCCAATTTACCCGTGAGCTCCCAGACGTTTGCCTTGAACTTGTTGTACGTTGGATGCGTCAGGAGCTCGTTGAAATAATTATGAAACGACCACAATGTCGGATTAACGGCTGATAGTGAAACCATCTGATTGTCGTTGAGGACGACAATCATGTCTTTCTTCAGTAATCCGGTGTTATTCATGCCTTCGTAGGCCATTCCGCCCGTCAGTGATCCATCGCCGACAACGGCTACGACCTTGAATTTCTTTCCCGCGAAATCTCTTGCTGCCGCTATTCCCAATGCAGCCGAAATCGCCGTGCTCGCATGTCCCGCACCGAAGACATCGTATTCGCTTTCAACCCTGCGAAGAAAACCGCTAATGCCGTTCAATTGACGCATGGTGTGAAACCGCTCTTTGCGCCCCGTTAGAATCTTGTGGGGATAAGCCTGATGTCCGGTGTCCCAGACAAGTTTGTCTTCGGGAGTGTTGAAGACATAATGGAGAGCCACTGCGAGTTCGACAGCCCCGAGTCCCGCCCCAAGATGACCACCTGTTTTTGATACGGAATCCACAAGAAACTCCCGCAACTCTGTGCACACCGTCCGCAGGTCCTTGATATCCAGCCTTCTTAGATCTTGGGGAAGGTTGATCTTGTCGAAGAATTGATAATCGGGCTCAGTCATGCTCATCCATATCGAGTAGCTGAAATTGGCCGTCCATGTCTTTCGTAAGCTTCTTTATCTTCAACTCAGCGGATTTCAGTTTTTCGTTGCACATTTTTGAGAGTCGGATACCTTCTTCGTAAAGTTCCACAGCCTCATCCAGCGTCACCTTCCCCTGCTCAAGTGATTCGACGATTTTTTCCAGGCGTCTCAGCGATTCTTCAAAGGATCCTTTTCCACCCTTCTTGCCAGTCATTCTTCCACCTGTGTTCGGACCTCACCGTCGAAAAACCGAATTGTCGCCTTGTCCCCGACTTCGAGATTTCGGGAGCTCGTTACAACCCGGCCGTCTTTTCTGACCATAGCATAGCCACGTTTGAGAACTCCTTCAGGATCAAGGTTTTCCAGCCGCAGAAAGAGCGTATGGTGGCGTTGATGGGCGAGTTGAAAAAGGTGGCGAAACTTCAGGTTTAGGCTTCGTTCAAACTCGTCGACTGTTTGAGCAGATTCTCGCATAAAGTCCTTTGGCCGATTGAATGCGTAGCTGGCGAGAATGCTCTGTACTTGTCTGCGCAGTCCTTGAGTTGTTTCTTCCAAATGATTGCGCATAGTATAGCACATATTGCGAAGAATATCAAGGAGTTCGCCGCTGTCGCGAACAACCATTTCTGCCGCAGCCGACGGTGTTGGCGCTCTCAGGTCGGCCACAAAATCCGCTATGCTGAAATCAATCTCATGACCCACTGCGCTAATGACGGGAATCCTGGAAGTGTAGATTGCGCGCGCAACGACCTCCTCGTTGAACGCCCAGAGATCTTCAAGCGATCCGCCGCCGCGGCCAACGATTATCACATCGACTCTTCCGAACCTGTTCAGGTCAGCTAGTGCCTGAGCAATCCCTTCCGCGGCG
>CAYNRS010000255.1:0-4084 GCA_964399565.1 uncultured Ignavibacteriaceae bacterium | reverse complement strand
AACTTTGTCACGCGGGTGCAATACTGCAAACGTGGTATACGCTAAGAGGACAGTCTTCTGTTGCTGAATGAGAATTTGGTAATCATTCGCAGCTTGGAGGGGGAGGATTGGGTTTGAACGTCATGTCGGAGATGTGGTCGAATCCTTGAATGGCGAGAGACTGGTAGCCCGCGTTGGAGTGTTGCTTATGAGTTTATACTTCCCGTAGGTGAATTGGCGCAGGCTTCGGAGGCGATTTGATTACTGCACTGTCCTTGCGAACTCGGTGGTTCTCTTCTGAACATCTCCTCCTTCGATTGTGCCGACCATCTTGTGCTTGCTCACAGTCAGCGTAGTGTTTCTTCAGCGAAGTAATCCTAAAGGGCATCCTGACATTCTAGAAAACGGCCGACAGTATCTCTAAAAGAGTTTCGCTTTTTGCCGACGTAGCTGTGAAATTTCTTTTTTCACGAGCTCCAGCCCCTGCTGTATTTCTTGTGGTCTTTTTGTACTGGCTAGGGGCTTTTTGAGAGAGTCCGTCGATTTCTTTGCCATGGTTGGCGCGCTTTTGATTTCTCTATTAGTCTTTTCCTTTGCCGAAATGACGAACGAATGCCGCCACGTAAGTTCGCTCAATGCCGCTCAATCTCCCGCCCCATGACGGCATCAAAACGGATTTGTTCACTCCCCTTCCACCTTGACTTATCGTTTCCAGCAAACGCCCATCACTCAATGCATTCATGTATCGTGCGTCGGTGAAATCTCTCGGTTTGGGGTCGAGGTTAAATGCGTTGAAACCATCCCCCTTGCCTTCTGTGCCATGGCAAACTGCACAGTATTTTGCATACAGATGCTTCCCCTGGCGCTGATCGTAAGATAATGACGGAATCTCAACGGCTTGTTGCGCGCCGGCTTGAGTTTGGAGCGTATCAAGATGTGTTTGTTTCGCGCGTGAATCCATGTTCTTTTCAGAACAACTTAAAAGCAAAGGGAGAATCAGGATTGTTGCCGCGTATGATTTCATAACCGAACCTGCTTAGGCGTCTGTCATTTTAAATGAAACATGCAGCAAGAAGAAACATGATCGGATCAGCGACTATTTTTCCGCCGTCGAGCGACCTCTCATAACAGCCTCGACGCTTTTTCGCAACGCAGGAACATGCGTAAACAGCTCCCCAAAATGAGTCTGATGGATGGTAAGAGCTTGTACTTCGGTCAATGCCCGCACGGTTGCGCTTCGGGGCACATTGCGCAAGAGCGCCATCTCGCCGAAATATTCCTCCGGCCCTAATCGTGCCAATACTGTCGGTTTCTTCCCCGCATCCTCCCTGAGAACTTCTACCTCGCCCTTAATAATGACATACACGCGATCTCCAATCTCTCCCTGGCGAAAGATTGTTTCTCCCTGTTTGAAGCTCTTTTCAACAACGCTCTCGAGATTTGCCCTGATATCCCTCACGACAACATAGACGAAAGTAACAATTCCTACAAGGTTGAGCACCTGCCCGATCAACAGGAAAAGGACCATCGTGTAGGGAGTCGAGTACAGCACGTAGATCACAGCGGTCAGCAAGCCAGCGACGCTCGCCGTTCCTGCCACTATCAAATGCTTTTTGTGGCGGTAGAACAGTTCAGTTTCC
The DNA here is from genome assembly GCA_964399565.1 of uncultured Ignavibacteriaceae bacterium. GTDB lineage: Bacteria > Bacteroidota > Ignavibacteria > UBA10030 > UBA10030 > JACQPT01. The sequence goes on along the minus strand of CAYNRS010000255.1, from coordinate 2,465 downwards.
ATCACGGCTCACTTCTTTCCTCACCTGGAGGATGAGCCTGCCCGTGACACGTCAGGCAAGAGATCTCGTTGTTCATGACTCCTTCCAGAACTCCTGCGTGTGCTTCCGGATCGTTTCTTGGTCTTTGAAACAATGCTGATTCTGCGTGACAATTCAAGCAGATAGAAAGGTCATAGGGATATTTCAATTGGATCGGAAGTTTATACGTGTGGAACGAATATCGATACACATGTTTCAACCCGTCCATCTTTGCCTCTGCAGTTCCAAAAATGCCGTAGTCTGAGTGACACGTCCAACAGTGTTCGCGCTGGATATAGCGGTTGCGGTAGTGGAGAGCAGCCAGCGTTGCGCTGCCCGGATTATTCATGTCAATGAAAAACGGATCCATCGTGTGGCACGAATTGCAAAAGGTCACATCTTTTGATTGTTCAAGCCCGACGCCGATGCTCACAAACAGTGCCGGAATGGGCAGGACGCAGATGCCGACGAAGAGAGACCACTTCGCGCGGTGCTCCATCAATCTCCGATGATGAAAGATGAGTGTGTAGAGTGTTAACGTGATCGCGACCACCGTCATGAGGAGGGCAATTCTCTTGGCCCATATGAGCGCGATGTCCTGAGGCGGCACAAACTTTACCTCTTGTTGTTGAGCGAACGTTGTTACTGTCGCTATGAGGAGCAGGATCAAAACCGCCCCCGAGCATCTTAAGACACCACTAATTTTGCTCACGCGCTTCTTCCTTCGATGGGCAAATCATTGCTCAAGGCGTATATTTGAGTTTACAGATGGATGCAGATGCAACTCTCACTTCAGACTCATCAAGAAAGCTGTCAACGCTTCAGCCTCGTCGTCAGTCAATTGATTGTCCGGCTCAATTGATTCGGCATTGAGCGCTTGTGGGTTTTTCAGCCAGTGAAAGATCCACCCTGGTTTTAATCGCGAACCAACGTTATCCAACGCCGGACCGACATATCCGCCTTTGAGATTGACCTGATGGCATCCCTGACAGCCAAATTTTTCGTAAAAGAGAATTCGCCCTTTCGTAATCTTTGTTTGATCGACCTTGATTTCCTCGTCGAGGCTGTCATCAATCATGACTTTTTCCATGTAATCGACGATCAGATCAACTTCTCTGTCATCAAGAAAAAGGTTCGGCATCCGTTCGGTCAAAATCGGCCGCAACGAATAGGGAACTTTGAAATATTTCTTCATCCAGCCGCGCTGAGCCTGACTGGCCTCTCGGGTCAAATCCGTTGCCACCAGCCGCCCGCGGCCGAACATGGTGTGGCACCCAAAGCAAGCCAGATCGTCTGCAAGCTTGCCAAAGTCTCCTTGCGGCGTGTACGTGCTGGGCGGCTTTGGAAAAACTTTGAGCTCCTCCGTTATAACCTCTTTCGTGTTTCCCAACAGGGCTACAGCAACTGCACGCGCTTCTTCATCGGTAAACTCATACTTCGGCATTTTCGTGGTCGACAGAAACACTCGTGGATCCTTGAGTTTCGTAAACAGATACACAGGAAGCGTATGTTCAATGTCTGCTTTGCCAAAATCGATTTCATACAGCTTCTTGTCGCCAATGGACATAAGCTCCGGCCCCATCTCTTCAGCTTTCTTCATTCCTCCAAGTTCGTGGCACCCGCTGCAGTTGTACTTTTTGAAAAGCGCCAACCCCTTTTCGTAAAATCCCGGGTCGGGTGTGTGAACGGCCGGCTCTTCCATTTCGTAGTCGACGAATTCACTTTGGATGTACGCCACCACCGCAGCAAGCTCGCTTTCACGGAAACGATATCTCGGCATCTCTACACCGGGCTGGAGCCGCTTGGGAGTCTTCAGATAATAAAACAGCCATTGTGGACTCACTTTGCTTGCGACTTTCCCCAGGTCGGTTGCAACGTAGCCGCCCTTTCCACCGATCGGATGACAGCTGATACAGCGGGCCTCCCGGAAACGAGTCGATCCAAGCTCCACAAGTTTCGCGCGAACGCTTTCCGAGACAGTAGAAACGATTCTCGGAACAGGCTCGAGCTGCGCCGCCGACGGAAACGATTTGAATGTCATAAGAAAATCCGCCAGGAGGTTTGCATCTTCGTCGGAAAGAAGGAAGTTCGGCATGTTCGTTTTTGCGAAATAGCTTTGCGGTTCTTTGAGCCAATGCACAAGCCAGTTTCGATTCACCTTCGATCCGATTCCGGCGAGGCCTGGAATCCACTGTTTCGCATATCCTTCCAGCTTATGACAGCCGACGCAGTTCGATTCTTCGATGAGCTTCCGGCCGAGCGTAAGAATCGGCGCCTGGGGTACCTTTGCTTCTTTGTGGCACTTTCCGCACGACGCCTCCATGTATTCCTTCGGGAAAAGCGGCTTGTCCCAGTATTTGACTCTGCCCACGGACTCTTTAAAAGTTGTTGCCGGACCTTGACCCTCGTGGCATATCGTGCAGCCGAAATCTTCGAAGTCATGATAC
>CAYNRS010000254.1:0-4098 GCA_964399565.1 uncultured Ignavibacteriaceae bacterium | reverse complement strand
GTACAACAGATGTATGCCTCCGCGCGCGTCGATTACGATTATGCCGGGGGCGGCTTTGCCACAGTTGAAGGCGGCATCACACAAGTCCAAAACGAAGTGTATGTGACAGGCATAGGAAGAGTTCAGACGAAAAAGGCTCAACGGCCGTTTGGACGGCTGAGTTATCAGGGATATGGACTCCACGTCAATCTGTGGACAAATGCCCGAAAGAATATCGAACCGGAAAGATCTCTTTCCACAGGCCTTTCGCTGACACAGGACGCAAGCATTTCGCAGGGCGAAGTGCAGTATAGCTTCTCTGCACTCGACAATGATGTGTTGTTCGTCGTTGGCGCCTCGCACAGACTTGTGAGCATCGATACAAAAGGGACGCTCATGCCCACCCCACGCGATGACAACACGAGCGGAGTCTACGCGCAGGCTGAATACAGGCTTATGCCAGATCTCAAAGGAGTTGTTGCCGCGCGATGGGACCGCAGCACATTACATCCAAGTCAGTTCTCGCCGAAAGCCGCCCTCGTATGGTCTTTTGCTCAAGGCCACAACATCCGTTTAACGTACAACAAAGCCTTTCAATCGCCAAATTACTCCGAGCTCTTTTTGTTTGTCATGCACCCCACGCGTCCTTTGGCGTATTTCGGCAATCTGATCACTAATCCGCCAGGACTTACGGGATTCCAGGGGAATGTGCAACCGGGAGCGCCAAGGGATCTGTCAGTGGAAAAAATCACTGGCTACGAAATCGGCTATAAGGGAATCTTCTCCAACGAACTCTTCCTCACGATTGACGCCTACTATCATCAAATGGCGGACTTCGTGACGGATCTGGCGGCGGGCGTAAATCCAAAATACCCTGCGGCCGGGCTTTTCCAAAACGACCCGCTCTCTCCCCGCAACATTTGGTCATACATCAATGCCGGCCGTGTGAATCAGGCCGGTTGTGACATTGCTGCAAATTACTATTTTTCCGACTTCTGGCAACTCGACGCGAATTACTCGTTTTTCGACTTTGAAGTCCTCGAAAAGAACCAGAACGACATCCTTATTCCCAACTCACCGAAATACCGAGTCAGCGGCGGTGTCACTTATTCGAATCCTGATGGGTACGACGTCAAGCTGAGCATGAAGTACGTGCCGACGTTTGACTGGGCTGCCGGTATCTTCGTGGGAAAGATTCCAGCCTACACGCTCCTGAACCTTTCGGCAAGCTATCGCCTTTCTGAGAGAATAGGTTTCAACCTTGCAATCTCAAACCTTCTCGACCGGCAGCATTACGAGATTTTTGGCGGTTCTGTGCTTGGGAGACGTGCAATGATAACGACAACGGTAACCCTGTAGCCCTCGAAAGCTCTCAAAAGAAAAATCCCGTCTCTTTGAGACGGGATTTCAGGCAAGATGAGCAACGAGAGAAGTCCGACCATCCTCCCGCGTTCAAACGCTAAAGTTCGCCCGCCAGCAGTCTGGAGAGGATTTACGGAAATTAACGCAGTCTCTTCAAATCTATCAACATTTCCACAACCATCCCCCGTTTGAGTTTTCGAAACTTCACGCGGTCGGTCATCGAATTCATCAAGAATACTCCCCTTCCGTGTTCTTTCAGCAGGTTTCGCTCATCAAGCGGATCAGGAAGTCTCCGGGCATCAAACCCATCTCCCTCATCGCGAACTTGAACTCTCACAGCATCTTCTGTGACCAGGCAAATGACGATGACTTTTTTTCCGGGGTTCGATTTATTTCCATGCAGGATGGCGTTATTAACGGCTTCTGTGCTGGCAACAAGGACACGATAAAACGTTCCATCATCCAACCTCGTCGATTCGTTCATCCTTTTGAGAAAATGCTCCACGTCGCCTATGTGCTTCGGGTCGCTTGGACATTCCATAGCAAAACGTCTCGGTTTGGAGCGATGAGTTTTCTTCTTCATTTTCCCTTCGGTGCGGTCGCAGTTATAACGTGAGAGAAACGCGCATCGTGAGATTGGAAATCGACGCTAGGGAGATTCCGTTCACCGTTTGCGTTTCACTCCAGCCTTCGATGCTCACGCGCTCCATTCCTTCGTCAAACAATTGAAAAACCGCTGTTGGCCCGGAATTCTGAAGCTTAAGATCCAGGATACGTTCACCTGCGGAATACTTGAAGCGATCCTGTGAAAAGAAACGGTATCCAAACCCAATCCGCAACCCCATCATGGGTCGAAAAAAGACCTGGGGCCAAAAATCCTTATCGATAAAGAAATTTTCAGGCCGCTCCTGAAATTCCTTCCAGCGAAGAATTCCCCTCTCGGAAAGTCTCACGCTCCCGAGAACAACCAGCTCCCATCTCCCACTTTGGATGACGGTCGAATCGGACCATGACGCCTGACGAAACGAAAAACTTCGTATCGATGCTATCTGGTCTTCAAAATCATAAACTGTATAGTTTGCCAGGACTTCGGCCTGAACAGTTGAGCGAAACCACGAGGACGGCTCGTACATAACCTTTGGCGAAAACCGGATGACCCGATTCCAATTGTTGCTGGCGCTTTGGAATCGATGGAGGTAGACGAGGTGGTTCAAAGCCACGTCGGCTGAGAGCGTCAGGGTCAGCGACGGGCTGAATCGATGTATTTCTTCCAGGCCAAAGGTGAAATAGAGCTCATCGCGATCGTCCGTATTAAGCGAGTCCGGAGTATCGTACCTGAAAAGGGACGCCGATCCGCCGATTTTCAAAGAATCGTCGTTTGATAAAGTGAGAAAGAGATCTCCCGTCAGCGCCGAGCGTCGAGAGACATTGTTCAGGATGCGTGTTGCATGCGCCTCTTCCCTTTCGGACAGGCTCATACCGATATTGGTCGAAATCCACGTATCAAGTGAATTTGCCAAAGAAAGTCCCCCGTAGAGCTGGGACTCTTGAATCCTGGGGTCAGCGATTTGCGAACCGGCACTTCCCTGGTAATACATCCAACGTGTTATGGTTCTCCTGAGCAAACCTCCCTGCAGTGAGAACCTGGAGGATTCGCCCATTCTGTAGTTCAGCTGGTTGAAAATATCGAGAACCTCTGCATCGCGTATAAAGATATTGTTGCTTGTTTGAAATTCAGCCTGAACGGATGGGGAAGCTTTCACGTAGAACTCTCGCCGGAGCTTATCATACTCGACCGAGAGCGAGTCGCTCGTTCCCGGTCCAAAAGATCGAACCAACTTCACCGTGGCATTCCTGTGCTCCGGCTTTCGTCTTCCGAGAAACGATTGTGACACCGACGACGTCAAAGATCCCCGCATCTCTTCCACGGACACTTCCGGAGCCCTCAGGGCGGTTCTGTACGAAAATCCCTGATCGCGCTCATACTCCTGGGAATTAATCTCAAGCCCGCCCAGGGCACTGACAGTGGTGTTGTTGTCCGATGAATAACCCACTCCTCCGAGGATCTGATGTTGACCGAGTCTAGCCAAATCAACAGCGCGGGCATCTGACAAAACGTGTGAGGCCACAGAAGCCTGAAGGTTCCAGTGATCCGTCAAGGATGAGCTGAGGCGCAGTTTTCCCTCGTACTCGTCTTGGATTGAGATTTGCCCCGTCCGAATAAGTCTCGAACGGAGGCGTTGATCCATATCCACAGCCAACCCATTGAGTTGCCCCTTCAAGAGGAACAATCCATTCCAGGTGAACGTGTTGAGAAGACGTTCGAAACTCATGCTAACCGCCTGCAGGCTATCGTTATGAATGGTGAAACTAGAGCCCTGCGGAGTTTGTCCTAGGGCCATCTGGCAAAGAATGACGAGGGGCGACGGTATCCAAATCCACTTCATTCGGCTCCTCGAGTGTTATCTCCATATGCGTTCGTGAAAATAACGCAAAAAACGTTCTCTGTCGATTCTTGTTGCAACTCGCACTTTCGCTGTGCGACCCTGAATGAGGCCGGATGGCCCCGCGATGCTCATTCCTCTCGTAAGCCTCCCCTCTGTCTCGATGGCGACATGACTTTCCTTGGTTTCAATAATTGAAGGCCAGACCACGGCTGAAACTGCGACCGGGTCATGCATATATCCTCCATCGAATCCTTCCGTCCTCCTGTGATAAGCCATGTAATGCTTCGTGGCATGAAGTATGAACTCGGCA
>CAYNRS010000253.1:0-4106 GCA_964399565.1 uncultured Ignavibacteriaceae bacterium | reverse complement strand
GTCCGCCGCCCGTCCTTCCTGAGCTTGCCCAGATGTATCCAGTCGTCGGATGGCGGTCGATGGACTCAACTTGAAGCCCTCTCATGACCGTATCGGCAACTGTATAAGGGCCAAGCGATCCATTATTACTGTGGAACCTGATAACAAAGCTATTGGTGTACCCGCAATAGAAGACGTCCTTTCCGTCCTTTGAGACGTAAATCGTGCGGGCGAATGCGCGCGATGTGTCAACTACGTTGCCCAGGAATGTGAAGCTGGAGCTGTAGATTTTGATCGGACCAATATTCGGCAACACCGTCGTCACGAAAACTTCACCCAATGAATCAACAGCAGGAGTAACCCCAGACTGAGCTGCGTACGGAACAAATTTTGCCATACCGGCGCCGGTCTGGTAGTTGATTCTGTAATACGTGTCGAACGAGCAGTAGATAATATTCCCTTGATGGTCTCTTCTCATGCCGCGAAAGCTATTGAACAACGTGTCCCTCACGCCACTGACCACAATTGTCTTGATGGGAGAAAAATACGCTTTCGTCGCCCAACGGCTGTAGACATCAATGGTTCTCACCTGCGCGTAGGTTGTTGCACCCGCCCGTTGAATGCTTTCGGCCGGCACGGTATTGAACCGTGACATCCAGACTTTGCCGTCGGGGTCTACGGCAATGCCGTGCGCTCCTGCCGACCCCTTGTAGTTTGTGTCGGGGAAAGCCTTCACAAACTTGTAATTCATCACTGTCTGTGACAAAGCGACTACAGGCAGCGCAAGGAGCAACAGGAGAATTCCTGTAAATGCTCTTTTCATAAGACCTCCATGAGTTATGTGAAAAAAGTGAAACGGTGGATTGAAAAAAGTGCCATTTTCTCTACTGGTTCATTGGGGCTGTTTCGCATTACTGGTCGCCGCGGCCAAAGTACGGTGCGCTCTGTTTTAGCGTGTTTACTTTTTTGATGACGTGTGCGGTGCCCGTTCCCGACATGGAAACATAGAGATCCGATCCTTTTCCCCATGCGAAAGAGTACGGCTGTGGAGAGAACAGGCCGGGATAATACGCTTCCCAAATTCCTCCCGCCTTTACGAGGATGATGCCATCCGGACTGTCCGTTCCAACGTACAGGCTCCCTTCAGAATTAATAGTGATGGCATAAGGGATTGCTTTTGGTTTGGGCGAGTAGTTCACGAAGTCGAAGAATGTCTCTTCAGTTCCCAATGCCGGTCCGGCTTGGATGGGAAACCGGAGGATCTTCGAGCTCGTGTCGATCGTTGCTGCCACATAGAGATAGCTGTTATACACACGCATAGCACGAACAATTCCCGTGAAAGGAAAATTCAATTGAGTTTTGTCCGGTTTGATGCAACAGATGGTGTTGCTTTCCCCTCCGCCCCAAATGTTCAGCTGGGAGTCAAAATCAAAATCGGTGATGGCTATGCCGCCTGTGTTTTGCCAGATCACCGGATCTGCACTCGGTGCAATCTGATAAATAGCGCCAAGATTCCGCGCACCGTACAGAATATTTCCAGGGCCAATCTTAAGCGCTGAGAAGAGTGCGATTCCGCCGGCGGGAGCAAAATCGCTGCGAGTTCCGGCCGGAGTGAATTTCTTTGTTCCGATTCCCGCACCGCCCGTTGTCAACGATACGTAAACATTACCGAGGCTGTCGCAGGCGAGGCCATACGGTTCCTCTGTGTTTGCTAGATTCCCGAATGTTGAGACCGCCTCTTTGAGCTTGTAGGGGAGCGCATTGCTGTAGGCCGCGCTTCGAAACACTGCGACCTTAACGAATACCGTGTCGCTCGCCAGAATCGGAGCCTTCACAACAAGCTGTGTCGAAGTGGCCTGTTGCACCGTTGCCTGGAGGTTATTGAAAAAGACGATATTCTCCGACGCTGAAGCTGAGAAATTCGTCCCGGTCAGCGTAAGTATACTCACTCCCGAAAGTGCACTGTCCGCCGGTGAAATGCTCGTCAGTGTCGGCGTTGGGCCGCCCGTGGAGCCGGGCTCGTAGAGGCTTGGCGAGGAGGGATTAATCTCGCACCCAACGACGAACGTCGCTATCATGAACCCCAGGACAGGGATTTCAAAGCCCCTCAAGGATCTTCTGCTTGATGTATTCATCATGGTAAGTTGAAAAACGTTTTCAGGTTGATGTGTTGATTTTTGAACCGAGTTTGGACGTCACATCCCAAATCGCACGGAGAGCGTCTGGACGTGGTCAAAAATGCCAAACGGCGTGTAACTATAGTCCACGCCTAACTGCGTGCCAAACCATGCCTGTTGAACGCCAACTCCGTACGATACGCTCCGTTCATCCGTCGGGCCGACGTAGCCGACGCGAAAAGCAATTGCGTTGGAGAAAACATATTCGACACCGACTCTGAGCTGTTCAGGATAATCGCGGGGATGTTCCGCGTCGACGGAGAGAAGGAGATCCTGAGTTCCTGGTTCAACATCGAGCAGATCCATCATGTTCATGGAAAGCCCGATTTTGAATGTCAACGGCAGCTGAAAACTTTCTTTTTGGTACGTGACTTCTTTCGAGAAATTGCGGATCGTCATGCCGAACGTGAGGCTCTTGAAACCCGTGCGGTACAACACGCCAAAGTCGTACGCCATGACATTTTGCGCATTCGTCTGACTCGAATCCGGTATTTTCTTTGCGGCATTTGCGGCAGAGTAGCCGACAAAGCTCTCACCAAGATCCTGTTTCACATATTTCACGCTGCCGCCCACGGAAAACTTGTCGGAGAGTGAGCGGGCATAGCCGAGCGCCAACGCTAATCCATACGGCTTTACCGGGTCAACTTCAATGTACCCGAGCGGGCTGACCGTGTTATCCACGCGAACGGTGGCTTCAATAATGCCGTAGTCGACGAATTGCGCAGAAAGACCGAACGTTCCGATGTCAGCGATATTAATGGCAAAGCTTCCCGCACGGTGCGTAATGTCCGCAATCCAGGTGGTTTGGCCGAATGCAATATCCATAAAGGAGCTTAACCGGGCCATGCCCGCAGGATTGTAGAACATCGATGCCGAATTCGCGTCTGCTGCCGTGAACGCATCTCCCAAAGCCGTTTGCCGGGCGTTGGTCGATACCTGGAGGAACTTCATTCCCGTCTGCGCGAGTTTCTTCGTTTCAACCTGCTGCTGCGCCTGTGAAATTCCAAACGCAGCCGTCACCAGGAAAGCCGTGCACATCGAGACCCGTTTCGTTCTCAAAAAGTTTCTCATGATCTTGTCCGTTCTAAGTTTTCAGTCAAGCTAACGAATAACGACGAGCTTCTTGATCACTTGCTGTCCGGTATCCAGGTCCTGGAATACCACGATATAGACGCCGCTCGCTATGATCTGATTGGACGACGTTGTTGAATTCCAGTATTCGTCGCCCGTCCCGTTATCATGCACAATCTCCTTGATCAGCTCCCCCAACTCCGTGAAGATCTTGATAGCACAATTGCCGGGAATGTTGAAGAACGCAATCCTGTCCGATGTTCCGGGAAACAGAAGAGAGCTGGCGTTCGCCGAAATATTGTAAGGGTTGGGAACAATGCGAATATCGCTCAGCGAAGTCCCGGGCGGCCTTTTCAGGTTGGCCGCGATGTAGGTCTGCGTGAAAAAGCGGCTGCTCTCAAGAGATCCTGCGGGAGTTAGTCCCACACCGGTATTTGCCGACGCATTGCCGTACGCCGTCACGTAGTAGTAATAGTCGACTCCCCTCGTGAGGCTCGTATCATCGTAGGATGTCGCCGTTCCCTCGTAGATTTTGTAATACGCGCTGTCAAACCGCGCCGTTGCGCGGTAAAGCCGGTATCCCGCAAAACCGTTCGTGGATTGGTTCGGGCTTGGCGTCCATAAAAGGCCGATTTTGTTTCCACTCGAACGAACGGTGAAGGTGCTGGGCGGAGGGGGCGGCTGCGGAATGTTGTAGCCGGAGTTGTAATTCGCAACTGCACGTCGAAATGTGTTGAATAATCTGTCTCTCCCAAGAAACACTGAATCATTTTTTGCCAAGGTCGTGATGGTGCCGTTCTTGTACTGTCTGCCGATCCTTACTGCCTCTTCACGGGTCAAACCGTCAACTCCTTCAGCAAAAACAATAGTGACACTCTG
>CAYNRS010000252.1:0-4112 GCA_964399565.1 uncultured Ignavibacteriaceae bacterium | reverse complement strand
GGCTCGGGAATCACCCAGCAAGTGATCAGGAATGTTTATCACCATCCACGAACGGTACCTTACAAAATCCTCGAGGCCTTGTATGCGTTCCGTCTTGAACGGATGATGTCGAAAGATGAAATCCTGGAGCAGTACCTGAACCGCGCACCATACGGAAACCAGCTCTTCGGAGTCGAAGCAGCCTCGAGACACTATTTTGGGAAGCCGGCAGCGAATGTCTCGCTGGCCGAGGCGGCTTTTCTTGCAGCACTGCCCAACGCGCCGTCATTCCTGAACCCTTATTCCAATCTCAAAGCCGTTCTCCAGCGACAACGGTATGTTTTGCAACGAATGCTCGAAGAGAGTGTGTTGACGGAGGAAGAGTATCGACGGGCACTTCTGCAGCCGATGAATCTCGTCTCCCCCGATGTGAACTTTCGCGCCCCACATGCTGTGGAAATGGCCGTAGCACAAATCGACGATCCGCGCATTTCCTCCATTCGCACGACGATCGATTATCCTCTGCAACAGAGACTTCAGCTGGTCGTCAGGAATCAGCTTCAACAGCTTGCGAAAAAGAACGTTTCTAATGCGGCGGTGGTAGTGATCGAAAACTCGACGGGAGCTGTTCGTGCGCTCGTCGGGTCGGCAAACTACTTCGATGTGGAACATCACGGCCAAGTGAATGGGGCGATGGCGCTTCGTCAGCCCGGTTCAGCTCTCAAACCGTTCACCTATGGACTTGCGTTCGAGGCAGGCAATTCTCCGGCTGAGATCGTAGCGGACATTCCCCTGCAAATCCCGGACGTCAATGGCGATTACGTACCGCAAAACTACGACAAGAAATTTCATGGCCCCGTAAGGCTGCGGACGGCTCTGGCTTGTTCTTACAACATTCCGGCCGTGCGTTTGTTGAGAAATCTGGGTGTGCCAGCGTTGTATGAGCGCCTCCAAACCGCAGGCCTGCAGTCAATAACAGAACCTCCGGGGCACTACGGCTACGGTCTCACGTTAGGAAACGCTGACGTGCGCCTGCTCGAACTAACGGTGGCCTATGACGCGTTTGCAAATGGCGGGACGTGGAAACCATGGAAACTCATTGAATCGACACACGAAGTTGAAAAACAGTCTGAATCCATTCGGTTCCATTCTCGGGAACTCGATCGCCATGTGTTCAATGAACAAGCAGCATTTCTTGTCACCGATATTTTGAGCGACCGGGTTGCCCGACGACCTGCTTTCGGAAACGTTTTCCGGTTTCCCTTCCAGTGTGCGGTAAAGACAGGAACGACGAAAGACTTCAGGGACAACTGGACGATCGGGTATACGACGCAGCACACGGTTGGCGTCTGGGTGGGAAACTTCGACGGCAAAGCGATGCGCGGTGTTTCAGGAGTGAGCGGAGCGGGAGGAATCTTCTTTGACGTCGTCATGAACATCTACGACCAGCCTTTTAAGTTTCCCAAACCGTTTGTGGTTCCTCAAGGACTTCAAACAATGAGAATCTGCGCCGTTTCAGGGAGATTGCCCAACCCTTCCTGCAACAAAACAACGACCGACTGGTTTCCGAAAGACAGCGTCCCGACACTGAAATGTCGCGTGCATCAACTCTATGCCGTGTTTTCGTCGGACGGTCGAAGGGATGACCACATGTTCGAGGTGCTTCCCCCGGAGTATGAATCCTGGGCATTAGAACAGCGCATTCCTCAGCCGCCACCCGGCTCAGTGAGAAGAACAGGCAACCTGCGAGATCCTCAACGTCAGAAATTTGGAATCCTTTCTCCCGCGAATGGTGAGGTCTTCAAAATTGACCCCATTCTGAGAAGAGAATACCAGGCGATTAAAATATCTGGGATCGTGCCGGAAGCGAGCCGTGATGTGAAAGTTCGGATCAACAATGCAAGGAGTATTCCCTACGTGCCTCAGGGAACCTGGTGGGAATTGGAAAAAGGATTATACCGCTTCCGGCTGGAGGCGCTCGTGGGTGAAAAGAGGATTCTCAGTGAGGCTGTGACGGTGCAGGTCGAATAACCGGCTATTGTTGGATGACCGCCTCCGCCTCGATTTCTACAAGCATCTCCGGAGAGACAAAACTGCTCACTTCAACCATGGTCGTTGCCGGCCGGATGTCCCGAAAAACTTCTCCGTGCGCCTTCCCGATCTTTTCCCAGTCCGCAATGTTTTTGACAAACATTCGAGTGCGTACAACGTCGCTCATGCCCGCCCCGGCCTTTTTGAGTGCGGATTCGATATTCTTCAGAGCTTGCACCGTTTGGGTATAAGCGTTGCCCTTGCCGACAATGTCCCCCTGCGCGTCAGTTGCAGTTGTGCCGGAAACATAAATAGTCGCGCCGATTTTCACGGCCCGTGAGTATCCTACAACGGGCTCCCAGGGAGTGCCACTGGAGATGTTTTGTCGCTTCATATTCAGTGGTGTTCTTCGATGAATCTCGTCTTATGTCCTTTGCTTGAACCTTCCCCCTTTTCATACGGGGGTGCGGAGGATTCCCAAGGCTTTAGACTCTCACAGATGTCATCAACCACGCCGTCAAGGTTATCGACAACCTCTGTGGCTGGAAATCGCAGCACTCGAAATCCAAACGTGGCTAAATGGTCATCGACGAATTCTATCTTTGTTCATTCCCTCTTTTGTGTAATGCTGTCCTCCATCAATTTCGACAACAAGCTTTGCTGCGGGCAATAGAAATCAACGATGTAATTCGCAAGGGGACGTTGCCTGTAAAATTGGAATCCAAGAAGTTGTTTTCTTCGGACGCTGGACCACAGCAAACGCTCCGAGTCAGTCATGTTCTTTCTCAGGGTCCTCGCTGTAAATTTCAATTTCTTGTTGTGGTATATCAGTCGGAATCCTCCTGCCCTCCTTTAAAAAAGGAGGGAATGTTGAAGCGATGAAAGGCACCAGAACAATTTGTGATTTGAAACTTCAAGCTCCTCCTTCCCCCTTTCCCAAAGGGGGACAGGGGGATTCCCAAAGCTTTATCTTTTCTTACTCCTCGGTTTCTTGCCCGATGTTTTCTTATTCCATCCCATTCTTTCTCTCAGCTTCGTAATATGCGCTGTGTGATGCCTCCCATGCCATGCGTACTGCTGTAACACGCGATCCAGATTTTGCACACCGCTTTCCGGATGATTGATTGTCCGGGCAAAATCTGACGGTTGTAGTGACTTCAAAAACACAACCCATCGCTCGTGCAGAGATTCCAGCATCTTGAGCGACACCTCGATGGGCGCTGTTCGAGCGTCGGGCAGCTCGGACCACAATTCCTGATCGTATGGTTTGATCGTCGGCTGCTGCTCGGTAATCCCGAGCTTGAACCTGACGTACGCGTTCATGTGACTGTCGGGCACATGATGGACGACTTGCCGGACAGTCCACCCGCCGGGGCGATAGGGCGTATCCAGCTGCTTTTTGCTGAGGCCTTTGACGGCGGCGCGCATTTTTGAAGGTGCCTCGTGTATCTGCCTGATCAGCAGCTGTCGCTCTGAGTCGGTGATTTCGCTCTTCGGTTGAAACTCCCCGATGGGGAATTGAAGGTCTGTCATAGAGTGTCCTCCCTGTCAAATTCTATTTTGGAGCCGGAGATGCATTGCTCATATCCAGAAGAGTGGTCATCGACCCGTCGGCTTGCTTTTTCCACGCTCGAACGTATTTGCCGTATGCAAGACTATCCTTGCCGTCGATCTTTTGTATCTTCATCTGGTACGTTCCAAACGCAATCCCAAAATCGTCCGCGCCTGACTTCTCCGTGCGCAAAGGAATCCGGGCGATGGAAACGCCGAGCACTTCCTGAGACATCGGCTGCGGTGAACCCATGTCTGCAATGGCTTTTAACTGGCCGTCGGGTTGCATTTTCCAGATAGTGAGATAAAAACCTTCGCTCGTTCTTGCAATGCCGTCCCGTCCAAAGCGTTTTAGAAAATACTTGCCGAGCGTGTAACCAACGTCACCAGCGTTGGAACATTCCACCGCTGTCGGTTCCCAGAGAAGCGAGGCACCCTTGGGAAAGCTCCCGTACTGCGCGATGACCGCGTTTTGTCCCTGTAATGCCACCTCGTCGGGATGCAACAAGTAGGCGTCCTCAGTGAGATACGTGAGAAACGCCTGCAGCGGA
>CAYNRS010000251.1:0-4131 GCA_964399565.1 uncultured Ignavibacteriaceae bacterium | reverse complement strand
AATGGAAAACAAGCAATTCTCTTCCGTCTGAATCCTTTCCGACATATCTATTCAACAAAACAAAAGTGGGGCTTACAATGTGTTCTCGCACGCCAAAAAAACCGCATACGCCTTTGATAAACTGTGTTTTGCCGGATCCCAGCTCGCCGAACAGTGCCACGATGTCACCTCTTTGGAGTTGCCCGGCAAAATCTGATGCGACGGCTTGAGTCTCCAGTGCGGAACTTGTTTTCCTGGCCATGATTTACTTGGGTCTGAGGGTAACTACCGGCAGTATCATTTCTTCCATCGAAATCCCGCCATGCTGAAAGCTGTCGCGATACTGGTTGAGATATCTATGGTAGTCTGTCGGATAGACGAAGTAATAGTCTTCTTTCGCAATGACGTAATTCGTGGTCACGCTTCCGCGCGGCAATTTGAAATCCGTCGGGTTTTTCACAAAGACCGCCTCTTTTTCCTCGACTTTCAAGTTACGGCCGAATTTGTACCGAAGGTTCGTGGAGGCCTCGCGATCTCCAATAACCTTTGTTCCCCGGAGACATCGCACGCTCCCGTGGTCAGTGGTAAGAATGATTTTTACATGCTTTTGGTGCGAGAGCGTTTTCAGCATACTGAACAACGAGGAATGCTGAAACCAGGACTGCGTCAGCGAGCGATAGGCGGCTTCATCGGGGGCTATTTCCTTCAGCAACGGCGAGTCGGATCTCCCATGTGCCAGCATATCGATAAAGTTAACAACAATTGCGGTAAGCCTGCTTTGGGTGTAGGAAAGGATGTTGTTTTCTACCTGTCGTCCGAATTCTGCGTCAAGGATCTTGACATACTTGGCTTCAGGTTTAAGCTGAATATTCTTGCGCTCCAGAAGCTTCTCCATGAGCTGATGTTCGTGTCTGTTCCGACTGCTCTCGTCGTCGTCGCCTGCCTGCCAGATTTCAGGGAATCGTTTTTCGAGGTCAAGGGGGAACAAACCGCTGAAAATCCCATTCCGGGAATACGGTGTCGCCGTTGGGAGAATACTAAAATAGTATTCCTTTTCGATTGTGAAGTAATCGCCCAGCATCTGTTCCATCGTGAGCCATTGATCCAGCCTCAGGCAATCGATCACGAAGAAAAAGACTGACGACCGTTCCCCCAGCTCAGGAATAACAAAACGCTCGAGAACATCGGGAGAAAGCGGAACGGGACGATTTGATTGCTCTATCCAGTCACGGTACTTTCGGTCGACAAATTTTCCGAACTCGACGTTGCATTCGCGTTTTTGGTCAATCAGAGTTTGATGAAGGCCCAGCCCCGGGTGCTCATCGAGCTCGACATCCCAGTTCGTCAACTTGACATAGAGATTAATCCAGTCCTGCTCGCTCATGGGGTTCATGAGGGACAGCGAGATTTTCTGGAATTCCACCGCATAGTCCCGCGAAACATATTCACCGGCGATCTTCTTTGCATCAAGGATCTTCTTGCAGGCCAGTAAAATCTGACTCGGATTCACAGGCTTGACCAGATAATCCGTGATCTTTCCGCCAATGGCATCCTCCATGAGGCTTTCAGCCTCACTTTTTGTCACCATCACAACAGGTAACGCCGGCATCAGGTCTTTGATTTCTGCGAGCGTTTCCAATCCACCTTTTCCCGGCATCATTTCATCAAGAAAGACAAGGTCGTATCCTTTTTCTCTGACCAGCTCAACGGCATCCTCTCCGTTCGTTGCGGTCTCCACAAAATACCCTTTCTGCTGCAGGAGTTTGAGATGAGCTTTCAGCAGGTCGATCTCGTCATCCACCCAGAGAATTCTTTTGGCATTACTGACGTGGTTCATCGAGTGTCAAAGTAGGTATTAAAGCCAAGAGAATCAACGAAGTGTTCACTCTGATTTCGCAGGAGTTGAGCAAAGGCAACCTCCTCCAGGAGATGATCTTTCGTGAGAAGATTGGCAAGTTCCCAGACACTATTGAATCGCAACATGCACATCGAGGCCCCCCTCATTCATTGTGGAGCCTGGAATTTTCGATCCATCCGCATCCGGCTTAATCTTCGTGTAGCGGTAATAGAATGACGCCGTGACTCGAGCGCTGAGGACGTATCTTACGCGCGGCTCGATAACAGTTCTGCTTGAACCTTCGAGCGGCGTACCTTCCTTCTTGAAAACGACGGCTTTCATGTCATAAAGTTTGCGCGAATTCTTGGCATAGGTGTACGTCACGCCGATATCGATGTCATTCGACAGAGCGAGGCCAAACAGCGGAAGTTCAAAACCCTGTCGGTTGAAGTTCGCCGTCAGGGAAATGTCGCTCGTACCGGACTCCGTGATATTAAAGACAGACGGCACCAGGTCATAGGTGGTACTCGTGCCATAACGAATGGTGGAGTTAAAGCTGCTCCTCTCGAAACCCTTGAAGGAAATGTTCATGCCAACGAGAGGAGAAAACGCATACGACACCTGCTGTCCTTCGGTGATTTCGTCCCCTTGAGGAGTCATCCTCCACCTTCGGCGATATGTGGAAGAATAGGAATGGTCAAGGGTCACTCTGTTCGCCAGGGATCTCAGGAAGGGTAATTTTTCGAGGCCATCCCATCGAATGGACCAATTCATCCGCGGGAGAATATTTCCGAGGACTTTCTTGAGCACCGGGAATGCCTCCAGACCGTCCTCAAAAGCCTGAGAGAGCTTCACATCATTCGGAATGCCATCAGAAACGGATTTCGATTTTTCATACTTTTGATTGACCTGTTCAATACTTGTTTTAAAGAATTCGAAGAACAGGATAGGGGGGAAAGAGAGGAATGACCTGTCAAGGTCTCCACTCACAACGCGGTTTTGCACAACCGGCGTACCGAGAGAGTCGGGCGCGATGGTGCGGTTTTGGTTGTAGGACCAGCCGACATTCCAGTTCAAGTCCAGGTTTGCTCCCTCCCATAAAGGTCTCGACGTTCGCACGGTCATTCTGTTTGTTTGAGAAAAGACGTCAGTGAGCAACAAAGCGGAACCCGCCCGTGCAGCGCGCAAGCCGGGCACAGTATAGCCGGTGAAGAATGGGAACGAACCTTTCGTTTTCAGGACAACGTCACCGTGAGGGTCGGACGACAACCCGAGCTGGTAGAGCAATGATGGGCCGAATTCCGGCAATGAAGGTTGTATGAAGGGTACGCGGGCAAACAGGTTGGCAAAACCCGTACCTCCGAGAACACCTCCGTTCTGCGACCTGTTTTGCTGCGTGAACGTAAAGCCGAACCTTTCAAAATCGAAAAACGGGGTCTTGACCAGCAAACGCGTGATCTCGTCAAGCGTTTTCCCAAATGACCTTGACCCGCCCGAATCTGGTGCCGGCGGCGTGACTGGCCTTGCTGACCAGAGCTCTTCGGCAATTGATTTCATGTTCAGGTCGAGTGAAAGCGACAGATTGCTGCTCCAGCCCGCACTCTTCCCCAGGGCACCGGCTTGAAGGTTATTCGACCAGTCATATTGAGAAGAATATCGCAGCGTCGGCGTGATGATTTTGTCCAGCTTCAACACTGGAGGCACCACAATTCGAGTATTCAGGTTAATGACCTGCGTGTACGACTGGTCAGTACCAAAATTCACGAGACGGTCACTTACGAAAATGTCGTCGAGAATTTCCCAAAACGATCTCTGGCGTCCGAATTCGTCGAGCTCGAGATGAATGAGGCTGCTATTGATGTTCACCTGGTAGTCAAACCCGGGATTCACGAATCCGCCATCAAGTAACTGCCAGCTGAAAGTCATTGAACGGTTCGAAGACAAGCCCCTCACTGTTGGCCTGAAGGCTGCCTGGTTTCGCGTTTTTTCTTTTGTCTGACCACGCACGAGAGTTGCTGCGCCGTTAAGAGTTCGTGGGGTGTAATACACTTTGAGGTTCTTCCAAGGACCGAAAAGAAAGAAATCGCCAAGAGGTTCGAAGGGCTTCAGATAGTTCTCTGCACTAAATTGAAGTCCGTAGGTGGCACGGGCATTCCAATCCCAACGGATGTACGACTCCGTCACCGGATCTCTCCTCTGTGTCACAGTGTAGCTATAACCAAACGACATCCGGTTGATGGTCTCGCTGATCAGCCATGAGTCGACCGGAAAAACCAATCTGATGCTTGGGAGGGCGTACGTTTCCGTAATACTGA
>CAYNRS010000250.1:0-4139 GCA_964399565.1 uncultured Ignavibacteriaceae bacterium | reverse complement strand
TGCGGATGAGGTCGAAAAGCATCATTCTGCCTGTTGCCGCCCATTTTCTCAACAACCTGGCCGCGGTTCTGGCCGTTTACTTCGGAATGGGGTTTGAAACCAAGTTGAGTACGACGGAGCTTGGCCTTTCTGAGACCATTGCAGTGATCACCCAGTTGGCGGGATTTGGGTTGTTATTTGCGTTTTCTCTTCGGTCGTATCTGCATTCAACAGATGAGCTGCAGGTTTCGCCTTGAAAACATTTCATTGTATACGCTGCGGTCGTTCATTGACGGAGAAGGAACTGGTTTGCTCGTTCTGCGGAACGACAACGCAATTGAGTACCATCGATTGCGAGAACCATCCGGGAGAACTCGCCGTCGGCGTTTGCACTGTTTGCGCGAAACCCGTATGCGGAGATTGTGCAACGAGTGTGCAGGACGTCATATATTGTGATCAGCCCGACCACCAGAAGATGCGCACAGAATGGGCTGACGTTTATACTTCAAGTTCGGATTTCGAGGCTGACGCGGTTGTGCGAAACCTGGCCTCTGAAGGCATTGAAACAAAAGTTTTTTCGATGAACGATCATGTATCGGCATTCTGGTTCGAGGAGTACGCAATTGTCAGAGTCATGTCGCGCACGACGGACAAAGAGCGGGCACTAACAGTTCTCAAACAACTCCAGCTCATCGAGGACAGGCCTGGATCTTAAAGAAAGTCAAACCGTCATGGAAAAATCGAGGTTTTCTTTATTGCCGACGCGCGTTGTTGTCGCGGCGCTTGCAATCCCGGCTATCGTGTTTCTTGCCATGGAGGGCGGGTATTGGTTTTTTGGCCTTGTGGTTTTCATCTCCTCTCTCGCCCTCTATGAGTTCTATAAGTTGTCAGAGCGTAAGGGAGTTTTCCCGCTAACAGTACTCGGCATGTTTTTTGGATTTCTCGTAAATCTCGCTTTTATCTATGAACGACTCCAGCTTGATGTCTACAAATTTTTTGCAGACCTGGGGATTCGTCTATCCATGTTTTCACAGCTTCAGTTCTTTCTGGTCGTATTACTCATCTTCACAATGACCGTGTTACTGATCGAGCTTTTCCGCAAAAAAGGTTCTCCCACGCTCAACATCGGAGTAACGGTGTTTGGTGTTCTTGGCATTTCAGTGTTTTTCGGAACCCTCATTGCACTGCGCGAAGTTTTTCCCTACGGATTTCCTGTCGCAAAGTTCTTTCCGCTTGCTATTGCGAACACGGTTCATTTGGAGCAAATCGATCGCTGGGGCGGCTACACTGTTGTCTCGCTGCTTGCCACGATATGGCTGTGTGACACCGCGGCTTATTTTGGAGGAGTCTTCTTCGGAAAACATAAGCTTATGGAACGCGTGAGCCCCGGGAAAACATGGGAAGGCGCCATCTTCGGATTTGTCTTGGCTGTTGTTGGGATGGTGATTGCACAAAGGACTGTACTCGAGTACATGCAATCCCATCAGGCAATCGCCATCGGGGTGTTGGTAGGGATTTTCGGACAAGTAGGAGATCTTGTGGAATCGCGTTTCAAGCGTGACGCCAATGTAAAGGATTCCTCCTCTGCAATTCCCGGCCACGGTGGGATGTACGACAGATTCGATAGTCTGGTATTTCTTTCGCCTATTGTGTATCTTTACATAGATTTTATTGTATTGTCTTAACGTCAGGATGGAAAACAGGAAACAGAAAATAAGCGTTGTGACGCTCGGATGCGCGAAGAACATCGTTGATAGCGAGGTTCTGCTCGGACAGCTGAAGGCCGGTCGGGCTGAAGTCGTGGAAAACATTCATGAGGCCGATGTCGCCGTTATTAATACGTGCGGTTTCGTGGAAGCGGCAAAACAGGAATCCCTCGATGCCATCATCGAAGCTGTTGCGAAGAAAAACGCCGGAAAACTGAAGAAAGTCGTGGTCATGGGCTGCCTGGCGGAACGGTATGCGAAGGAACTGGCTCTTGAGGTTCCGGAAGTTGATGCATTCTACGGCACACGACAGCTCAAGGAGGTGTTGAACGAAGTTGGCGTGGACTTCAGACAGGAACTTCTCGGCGAACGGTCCCTCTCGACGCCGTCGCATTTTGCTTATCTCAAGATTTCAGAAGGTTGTGATCATCCATGCTCGTTTTGCGCCATCCCGCTGATGCGCGGGGTTCATCGCTCACGACCCGAAGAAGTCATCCTGAAGGAGGCTCGTTTCCTCGCACATCAGGGCGTGAAAGAGCTCATTGTTATCGCTCAGGATTCGACGTATTACGGAATGGATCTCCACGGAGAACGGCGATTGCATCGATTGTTAGACCGTCTGGCAGAAGTCGAAGGGCTGCAGTGGATTCGTTTGATGTATGCTTATCCCTCGAAGTTTCCAACTGAGGTTCTGTCAGTCATGGCAGAAAACCGGAAGGTATGCCGCTATCTCGACGTTCCTCTACAACATGCATCCGATTCAGTCCTTAAGTCGATGCGACGTGGAATTACGAACCGGGCTACTCGTGAACTCCTTGAAAAAATGAGGTCAACTATTCCCGACATTGCCTTACGAACGACGTTGATTGTCGGTTATCCGACCGAGTCCGACAGGGATTTCGAGGTTCTTTATGATTTTGTGAAAGAGACCGAATTTCATCGATTGGGGGTTTTTACGTACTCTCAGGAAGAAGGCACGTTTGCGTATGACCTCGGTGATCCCGTTCCGCCCAGCGTCAAGGAAGAGCGCAGGGAGGCGATCATGGAGCTTCAACAAGGAATCTCAGAAAAACGGAACGAATCGCTCATCGGGTCAAACGTGCGGGTTCTTGTCGACCGGAAAGAGAATGGGTTTGCCGTTGGAAGGACTGAGTGGGATGCCCCGGAAATAGACCAGGAAGTATTCATAAAAGGCAACGGCGATTTATACGTCGGCAACTTCTATGACGTGACCATTGTTGATTCAGTAGAATACGACCTCTACGCAAAGTGGTCCGGAAAAACTGAATAGCGGAGTAGTTCGATGATGATGTGCTTGACGAATCGTTCTTTTATGCTTCTTCAGGCGGGTTTCCTTGTGTTTCCCGTTGCTGCACAAAACATCTCGCGTCCGCCGTACGCGGAGAATGTATCCAATTTCTTCTTTGAGGCAATCAGTTTCTCCTCCGAACATGCCAACAAGTCACACGTCGATGTGTACCTGCAAGTGCCGCATGAGGAACTCCGCTTTGTCAAGGAAGGCGACTTCTACATTGCACGATACGATGTGAACGTTGGCGTGTACACGCCGGAGAAGAAACTCGTTATGGACCGGTCATGGACGGTGGAGGTGAAAGAGAAAGATTTTGCCCGCACCACATCGAGCCGTCAGTCCAGCTTAACCCAGCGAAGCATTGAGCTTGAGGCCGGGAACTATGAGTTTATTGTCAAAATAGAGGATCAGGACTCACGAAAGACTGCCCAGCTCAAGCGCTCGATGCTCATTTCGGACTATGAGAAAGAGACGATGACCGTCAGCGACATCATGCTGGTGACTCGCCTGACCACCGAGGGAGACAAGAAGAAGATTGTTCCCAACATCTCGGGCAACGTGGGACATCTCTCAGAGGGTTTTTATCTTTTTTTTGAAGTCTATAACGCCGGCTCTCAGGATTCACTCGAATTGGTGTGCCGCGTGTACAACTCCGAAAAAGAACAGGTGTACGAGAGATTGGAACGCCAGGCATCGCTGGGAAAGAAAACGCAGTCATTTTTCAAGATTGAACAGCTGAGTCTCACCGTCGGAACGTACCTCATGACGATGGAAGTTCTTCCGGCTGGACAACTTTCCGCGGTTCCAGCACGAGCGACAACATCACGCACGTTCACAGTTCGCTGGTCGGATATGCCGGCGTCGATCCAGAATCTGGACAAAGCCATCGACCAGATGAGATACATAGCCCGTGATTCGGAGATGGAAACCATCCGGTCTTCCAGGGACCTTGAAGAGAAACGAAAACACTTTTTGGAATTCTGGGCAAAGCGCGACCCGGACCTCACAACGCCAAATAACGAGCTGCTGGAAGAGTATTATCGGCGCGTGGAATATGCGAACAAGACCTACACACACTATCTTGAAGGATGGAGGACTGATCGCGGGATGGTCTACATTCGCCTTGGTCCTCCTGAGAATGT
>CAYNRS010000249.1:0-4145 GCA_964399565.1 uncultured Ignavibacteriaceae bacterium | reverse complement strand
TCCTTATCGCTCCCAATTATCGTGCAAGCGGCATGGGTGAAGCTGGCGTGGCGCTGGCGGATGACGGGTGGGCTTCGTTCTGGAACCCCGCCGGATACGCATTCCAGCGGGGCTCCGAAGTGAGCATGTCTCACGCCAACTGGCTCCCGCAATTCAACCTTTCGGACCTCTGGATTGCGCACTTTATCTACAAGCAGAAGGTGGAAGACATTGACGGCACGATTTCAGCCGGCCTTACCTATTTAAATCTCGGAGAATTTAATCGGACGGAAAACGACCCGACTGTCCTTGAAACGTTCAAGGGATATGAGTTTGCTGTGACTGCGGGTTATGGCACGAAACTCGCTCCTGACCTGGGACTTGGTGTCAACACGAGATTCATCTATAGTCATCTTGCTCCATTTGGAGCGGGCCTCGAAGAGGGAAGGGGCGTTTCTTCGGGGTTCAGCTTTGATGTTGGTTTCCTCTACAAACCAACTTCTGTCTTCATTCCATTTACCGACTATGACTTGGGCGACAAACTCAACCTGGGACTCAACATCTCGAACATTGGGCCGCATATGGCATACATCGACAAGGCCCAGGCCGACCCTCTTCCCATGAATTTGCGACTCGGCTTTGCCCTCAAAGTGCTTCAAAGCGATTATAACAATTTTACACTCGTGGGGGATTTCAGCAAGCTCCTGATCACTCGCGACTCTACCGGCGCGACTGACCCTTTTTACAAGGCATTCTTCTCTTCGTGGTATGCCAATTCGTTTGGCGAAACGATTCGCCAGGTTGTCACAACGTTTGGCGCGGAATACTGGTACGGGTCGCCCAAACTTGTTGCCCTGAGAACCGGGTATTTTTACGAAGATCCGCGTGCCGGCGGCAGAAAATTCATGACGTTTGGAGGTGGAATCCGTTACGACATTTATACGTTCGACTTCAGCTACATTAGCGCTTTTGAAGACCAACATCCACTCGGAGAAACTCTGCGATTCACGTTGGGTATCATGTGGGGAGATAGCACACCGTAATCTGCTATCCTACGGCCGCTTACCTGATTCCGTGCCCCAAGCGTCTATGAACCTGAGGCTTATCCTCGTTTGCGTTCTCGCTTGTTCCTCTTTCTCTTTCGGTCAACTTCGGCAGGGTCACGAGCTCTTTCGGAACGATTTTCTCTCCCGTCGTACTCTCGACGCGTCGGACCCAAAGATCGGGCGGCCTTTGAACATAAGCTCCGTCCCTGACACGCTCAGAGTACTTGCCATCTTGGTTGATTTTCAGACCGACCAGGATAATCTCACGTCGGGAGACGGAAAATTTCAACTGCAGACCAATGTGACAGGGGCAATAGACCCTCCGCCCCATGATTCCACGTACTTCGTGTACAAATTCAGGTTTATCGAGAATTACTACCGCAAGGTTTCCAACGAAAAACTCATTGTGAAGGGAGATGTCGTCGGGCGCCTTGTCACAGTTTCCGGCGACATGTCGTCATACACTCCAAGAAATCATAACAACACAACGCGAGGGCTTGCAAATCTCGCAATTGAGGCATGGCGAAAAGTTGATTCTTTGGTGACCATTCCATTCTCGCAATATCATGCGTTCGTCATCTTTCATGCAGGCGTTGGACATGATATTGACGTCGTCGGATTCCTCGGGTACGACCCAACGCCCAATGACTTGCCTTCATTATACATGAACCTTCAATCGTTCCGCGATGCTTTGCAGCTTCCAGCCTTTCCCGGCATTCAGACTCAGAGTGGTTTTACCATTACAAACACTGCCATCCTTCCGGAGACCGAAACAAGAGTGTTCGTCAACTCGGGTTTTTCCGACACACTCAAACTCGGCGTCAACGGACTCAACGTCGCAACTATCGGCAGCCACCTTGGATTACCCGACTTGTTTGACACGAAAACCGGCAGGCCGGGGATTGGTCAATTTGGGCTGATGGATGGCGCTTCTATCTTTGCGTATTCGGGGCTCTTCCCACCGGAGCCCAGTGCATGGGAGAAAGCGTATTTGGGTTGGCTTTCACCATTGAAGATCGATTCAACTACTTTGAATCTTACACTCCCTGCGGTCAGCCTGATATCTGTTGGCGACGATAAGGTGTTCAAAATACCGATCTCCAGCGCGGAATACTTTCTCGTTGAGAATAGATCTCGGGATCCTCTGAAGAATGGCCAGCGTTTGACGATCTACGAAAAAGGAATCATTCGAACGCAGACGTTTGCCCGAGACACCACCAAGTTTTCATATGACGACGTCAGAGCAATCTCCGGTTCTGTGATCGACGTCGAGGATTTTGACTGGGCTTTGATTGGAACGAACGACGGGAGCGGAGATTTTGACGGCGGTGGGATTCTCATCTGGCACATCGATGAGGATGTCATCCAAGCCGGTATCGCTTCAAATACTGTCAACGCGGATCCAAACAAGAAAGGTGTAGATCTCGAGGAGGCCGACGGTTCACAGGACATCGGGTATGTGTATGAATTCCTGGAGCCCGGAGCGGCAACAAGCTCGGGAAGCCCGTTGGATTGCTGGTATGAAGGCAACGTTTCTTCGACGTACACGAATGTCTTCGATAGCAAGACGTTTCCGAATAGTAACTCGAACTCCGGTGCGAAGACACTGATAACCCTGAAGGGATTCAGCAAACGTGACTCACTCATGACTTTCGATGTCGAGATCGGAGGTGAAACTGCGAAGCCCCTTGCAGGTTTTCCAAAGCAGGTGCAGGGCGAGTTGAATTCAGTTGCCTACCCCGTCGATCTTGACAACGATGGCAAGGTCGAAATCCTTGTCTCTTATCACCAAAAGGATCAGAACGGGATTCCGTCTGGCAAAGGTGCGTTGCTTGCATGGAAACAGAACGGTTCTGCATACTTTGCGCCTCAGGACAGCTCCGGCATTGCTGCGGAAATAGATACTGCGGTCGTGAAATCCATGGCCTTTGTGAAACATCCGCAGTCCGGCGTGGTCTATGCTGCCGCAGCTGCCGCGGACGGATTATATCTTTGGAAGTCGGCCGACCAGAATAGCGATTTCCGATTTGACCGTATGTACAAAAAGAATTTCTCAGCTGAAACGGTCATGTTTGTCGACACTCTTGTTGTTGCTTCAAGTTTTGGCGGAGGACTCGTTACATTCGACCTGTCTGGCAATCAAACAGCCACATATCCCTCGAACACGGTTTATGACCTTGCACGCGTTGGCTGCACAGATGTTGTCGCAGCGGGGGTTGGGGACACACTGTTGTTGTGGAACTCTCGATCCGGTCAGGTGGTAGGGAAAAACAACCTCTCGAGAAATGCCTCGTTTATTTCGACGGGAACGGTTCTTGACAACGGGCAAACTCAAATTGTCGTGCTGTCGAATGAGAGAATCTTCTTGTTCAGCGAAACCGGAACAAAGATTATGGAATCAGGGGAGTTCACACGGTTCCTGCCGAATTCGGATTCCTTTTCCAGCGGACCGTCTCTGGCAGACATTGACCTTGACGGGAAAAAAGAAATCCTCTTCGTTTCTCATTTTGGTATTCTCCTTGCTCTTAATACGAATGGCTATCTTGTCGACGGTTTTCCGATAAACCCGCAGGGGTTGCCGTTTGAGCAGCGATTCGGACCATCGGTCGGCGACGTGAACGGCGACGGTGTGGTTGATTATCTTTATTGCGATGAATCCGGTAGGACGTTGAACATCGTCGACGGTTCTTCGAAGAAGAAAATTCGTCTCCAAATGGGCGACGGAATGCTTATGCCTACATTATTTCCCGTAGCAAACGCCGCCGGCTACACTCTGGGCACAGCAATTGCTGGCAATGGCGGAAAACTGATCGCATTGGATTTTGAGACGACCTATGACGATTCGAAGACGCCCTGGCCCATGCTTCGCTTTGATGCCTCCCAATCATCTTCAACGAAAATTTCAACGCCAAACGCGAGGCCCATTTCAGACTTGCTTCTTCCAAGAGATCGCGTGTACAATTGGCCAAATCCCGTTTACGGCAAAGTCACGCAAATTCGGTATTATACTTCGGAAAATGCCGATATCTCAGTCAAGATTTTTGACCTCGTCGGTGCCAAGGTTGCCGAGTTGAGCGGGAAATCCGTCGCGGGCGTCGACAACGAGCTTTCCTGGGACGT
>CAYNRS010000248.1:0-4152 GCA_964399565.1 uncultured Ignavibacteriaceae bacterium | reverse complement strand
TGTTGGGCGGCGTTCTTGTTCTGAATGACGCAAAAACCACCGAGCAACTACGATTCATCCAAAAATCGACTGGCGGGATCATGAGTCCGTTTGAGGCGTGGCTCTGCCTCCGGGGTATCAAAACACTCGCCGTTAGGATGGAACGGCATTGCACCAATGCCATGGAGGTGGCTTCATTCCTTTGGAAACACAAACGGGTGAAAAAAGTAAACTACCCAGGCCTGCTCTCACATCCACAGCATCGTCTGGCACAAAAACAGATGCGCGGCTTTGGCGGGATGATTTCTTTCGACCTCGGCAGTCTCGACAATGCAAAAAAGTTTCTAAAGCGGGTTAAACTCTGTGCGCTTGCCGAAAGCCTTGGAGGAGTAGAAACTTTGATTTCTCATCCTGCAACCATGACGCATGCATCCGTTCCGCCGGATGAACGGAAACTCATTGGTGTCGTCGACGGACTCGTCAGGATTTCCGTCGGCATTGAAGACGTTGAAGACATCATCGCTGACTTGAAACAGGCGCTGTCTGCAACCTAGGACTTCCGAAATTCAGAAACAATCATGAGAGGTTTCGGAGCTGTCTTGGTGTCACTTTTGATTTCACCGAATTCAACTTCGGCACAACTCCTTCCCGTGGATTCTGCATGGGTTGAGCAGACACTCGTCGGGATGTCCATCGACGAAAGAGTCGGGCAATTGATCATGCCCGCTCACCTGGACATGGATCAGTCTCTTGATTTGATGGCACGGCTCCATGTCGGCGGATTCTGGATTGGGAAAGCGGAGGCTAAATCGATAGCCGCCGCACTCAACAGGCTACAGGAGGCATCAAAATTCCCACTGCTGATAACGGCTGACTTCGAAAAAGGCGCTGGCACGCATATCGACGGCGCTACGGATTTGCCGATAAATATGGCACTTGGGGCATCCAGAAGCGCTGACCATGTGTACCGCGCTTCAAAACTGACAGCAAAGGAAGCGCGCGCACTGGGCGTCCACCTTAACTTCGCTCCCGTTCTCGACGTCAATAACAATCCAAAGAACCCGATCATCAACATCCGTTCGTACAGCGAGGATCCAAAGCTGGTCGCCGAGTTGAGCTTTGCCGCAATACGAGGGTATGAGGAAAATGGACTTCTTTCGACGGCAAAACATTTCCCGGGTCACGGAAATACATCTATCGACACACATTCCAAACTCGGCACGATCGAAAGCGATAACCGTGGGCTTGAAGCTATCGAATTGAAACCATACACAGATGTCCTGAAGAAGACGTCAACCTCCGCCGTCATGACGGCTCACCTATGGGTGCGGGCCGTCGATGAGGACACAATTCCGGCAACTCTCTCAAAAAACGTCATTGACGGGTTGCTCAGAAATAGGCTGAAGTATCCGGGTATCGTTTTCACCGATGCCATGGTCATGGGCGGCATCACGGCGAACTATTCACTGGCGGATGCTTCTGTGGAAACGATTCTCGCAGGGTGCGATATCATCCTTTGGCCGGGGAATCCGACCACTTCATTCGAGGCAGTGAAGGAAGCAGTTCAGAAAGGTCTTCTTTCGGAAGCGCGCATCAATGATTCTGTGCGAAGGATACTCCGCGCAAAAACGCAAGCTGGTCTGCATAAAAAGCGATTCGTCGACATGGAAAAGTTGATGACACTTCTTGGAACGGACGATAATTATCAGGAGGCAAAAAGCATCGCCGCGCAGTGTATGACACTCGTTCTAGATGATGCCCGTTTGCTTCCACTGAAACCTTCAAGCAAAGTGCTTGTCGTTACAATAACCACACAAACGAGGAATGCAGCGATGTCACGAACTTTGGTGACATTCCCGGCCGATATGAAGAAGCACAGTCCTTCCGTGGATACCCTTGTGTTGTCTGAATTGATGAGCGCAAAAGAAACAGCGCAGGCAATTGATTTGGCATCGAAAGCAGATGTTGTCGTGTGCGGAGCTTTTGTCCGTATCGTAATTGGCAGCGGAACTGTTGAATTGCCTTTGGCCCATAAATCGTTCATACAAGACTTGTTGAAAGCCAACGCAAGAACGGTCCTCATTGCATTCGGCAACCCGTACATTGGCGGGTCATTCCCGGGACTATCGACATACGTTTGTGCGTACGACAATGCGAGAGCCTTGCAGGAAGTCGCTGCCGAGGCTTTGTACGGTAAAGTGAAGTTTTCTGGAAGACTCCCCGTAACGATCTCAGAAAAAATGAGATTCGGGGATGGAATTACTGCAAAAGAAAGGAAGGAAGATTAATACAGAAGGTATTTCAACCGAAGCGTCGTAAATTGATCTAATTCGACGTTCCACGATTCAACGATCTTCTCCGGCTCAACACCTGCCTCTAAGCTTTGACGCAACTTTGGCGTACCGGTTAACCTTTCCAGGCCATTCCTCCACTGAAAATTCTTGGGAAAGAGCTTTCTCGCAGTCGATAGAAGATAGAGTGCGGATTTGACCGGCTCGAATTTCTGGCGATCCCAAACATTGACAAACACCCCCTCACACTTTAGGCCCTTGTGTTTCGGATTACTCGTCACATTGGGTATTTCGCGCGGAGTGAAATCGATCGGTTCAAACGTTACGCCGGGAAGCCGGAATAAATTAAGCGCTGTCGCCCAATCCTTGCCATTGACGTACGGGGCTCCAAGATACTCAAACGGCCTCTCTGTTCCCCTTCCCTCGGACAGGTTTGTTCCCTCAATCAGGCACGTTCCGGGGTATACGGTGGCAGTCCTCAGCGTTGCCATATTCGGCGAAGGCCTGATCCATGGAAGCCCGGTTTCGTCGAACCACATTTCACGTTTCCATCCCTCCATCTTCACGACAATAAGATTCGCCTTCACGCCATCCTTGAGCCACCCCGCTTCGTTGTAAAGCGTTGCAAGCTCGCCGATGGTCATACCGTGTGCAATGGGGATTCGATGAAGACCGACGAAGGAGCGGAATGAATCCACAAGGACAAACCCCTCCAGCCATGTACCGCGAATTGGGTTGGGCCTGTCCAACACGATGTACGGGATCCCATTCTCAGCGGCCGATTCCATGGCGAGCGACATCGTGCTTTCAAATGTGTAGAACCTGGCCCCAACGTCCTGAATATCAAAAACGAGGACATCAACATCTTTGAGCATTTCCGGCGTCGGCTTATTGATCTTGCCATAGAGCGAATATACGGGCAGCCCGGTTTTTGCATCCGTACCATGCTGAATCGATTTTCCATCAGGCGCGTCACCGCGAATCCCGTGCTCGGGGCCGAACAGAACAACGAGTTTTGTTCTTGAATCTTCAAACAGTGCGTCGGCCAGGTGTTTTCCGTTTGAGAGAACAGCCGAATGGTTCGTGACTAAGCCCACCCTTTTCCCCTCAACGAGATCTATGTGTTTCGCAAAAAGCACATCCGCACCCGTCTTGACCTGTGAAGTAGCGATGCCCAGGGACAAAACAACAACGGAAATGGATGTGAACGTTCTATGTACCGTCATTTCCTTCAGCATGTATAATTCGAACTTTAATCCTCCGGCTTTTTCTCCTCAAAGGTGCGTTTTTGCAATCGCCCAGGCTGCGATCGTCATGCCATCCCAGATAACTCCCGAAATGATTCTCGCATCCACTTCGTCCGGTGTGAGGCTCTGTTTCTCGAATTCCTCGGTTTCATCAGGTTGTGCCTGACCTTGCACGAGATTTCGGGCAAGATACACCCGGCAGAATTCATCGGTTACGCCGTTAAAGGGGTTGAATTCTCCCACCAGCCTCCAGTCGCGAGCAACAAATCCGGCTTCTTCCTCTAGCTCGCGAACAGCCGTTTTGTCGTAGGACCAGCCCTCCTTTACCCCTCCACATGGGAATTCCAGGCTCTCGCGGTCGCACAAGTAACGATATTGATTCACCAGGACCACACGCCCGTCATGCAAAACCGGGACAACAAGGCTCGACCCCCGCGTGTGCACGTAATGATACTCGCCTGTCTTGCCGTTGGGAAGTTCGAATTGGTCCTTCCCATAACTCCACCAAGGATTCTTCAGAACTTCCGCCCCTGCAAGCTTTTTCCATTTTTGTATTGGCAAGGTCAGCCTCAGTTCACACAAGTTCGCTCTCGGAGAAAAAGAAAGACACCTCAATTCTGCCGTTCTTCGGAGAA
>CAYNRS010000247.1:0-4163 GCA_964399565.1 uncultured Ignavibacteriaceae bacterium | reverse complement strand
CGGCTTTCGGAACTTCGACATGCGAAACAACAGGAGCCGGTTTCGCGACTTGCTGGTGACCTTCTTGAAGCATCAATTGCTCTATCGTGTCTGAATAGGCGAGTGCCATGTAATTCTTGGGGTCGATTTTGTACACCTTCGCGATTTCTTCAAGAGCCAATGTATACTGTCGATACTCAACATACTGTTCGGCATTTTTGAAAAGTCTGGAGATTTCCTCGAGCTTGTGTTTCTCCAGGTCCTCACTTTGTGTCATCTTAGCCTGCATTCTGTTGAGTTGGTCGGAGATCCTCTGTTTGAGTGATTGGGCGTAATAGTTTTTGGGGTCAATCTCGAGAGCCCGATTGATCTCAAACAGGGCTTCCTCGAGCTTTCCACTCCTTGCAAGGATATCCGCCGAACGGACATGCCTTGCTATGTCATCCTTCGTATGGTCGTGTAGTGGCGGCTTCTTGCCCAACATGTCGATTTGTCTAGGAGGGAGGTTGTTGAAAAGGTAATATTTTATTCGACGAGGGTCAATTCACCCAAAAGGCGAGCTTGCGTTGATTGTCGGTCCGCGGCAAGAACAACGAAACAAGAACACTGGGCATTAGAAGATCCTCACATCAAGAGAAGTCATCCATATTTTTGGGTCAGGGCTATATTTCAGATTAAGATGCAGAAGTCCAAAAATTGATGAGACACCTGCGACATAAAAGATCGGCGACGAATCAGCAACGTAGTATCTTGCAGCGCCGAGGTTGAGCGCGAGATGTTCCCCGAGTTCTATCAACGCGATGTGTGCCAATAATTGACCAGAATAACCGAAATGCGAGGAGCCTGCCTTAGATGTGTACACGAGACCGGTAACGTTGAATTCAACGGATCCGGTAAAGCGTGCCGGTGGTTCAACGATAAACGAGTACCATGGAGAAATAAGTTTTGTCATCCCAAACGAATAGAGAAGCGGAGTTGCTTCCCATTCAAACGCAAAGTTCGTTTGGGAGCGAAAGCTCGTCCAGGACACTCCGGGAATGAACTGAAAATAGAACCACGTGGAGAATCTGTTTGCATTCTGCGGAGTTTCCTGACCGCGAAGCAACGATGGAGAAAACAGGAAAGCGAGAACAACATTCTTCGGGCTCACTGTGTTGAAGAATAAATGCAAGATGATATTCAGTTCCGAAACAAAAAGGGCAGACAAAGAACTGTCTGCCCTTTTGAAGCTGCAAAGGAGATGGGCTATGGTGTAATTTTTCCGGCGCGGAGTTCCTTCACGATTCGCTCCGCTTTGTAGATTTTCTCCAAGCCTTCCAGTATGCCGGATGTATGCACTGAAACGGCGCGGTTCTTCGTTTCTTCGAGAATAATGTTGCCGGGCAAGCTTTCGATGTTTCCGTCAAAAATAAGGCCAACGACCTGCAAATTCTTGTTGATGACAGAGCTGCCGGAGTTCCCGCCGATGATATCATTCGTTGAAACAAAATTAATGGGGGTGCTCATGTTGAAGTTTGCCGGCGGGTTGGCCCACGCCCCCGGCAAATTCCATGGATCCTGCTTGCCAAACGAATAGTAACGGTCATACATCCCGTAGAAGGTTGTTACCGGCGGGGCGATGGTGCCGTTGTACTCGTATCCCTTCACAACTCCGTCCGCAATCCGAAGCGTAAACGTCGCGTCGGGAGGAATGGAGGTACCGTAGACTTCGTACAGCGCTTTTCCAAGAACTTGAACACGCGCGGCCTGCTTGTCACGGATTTCCACCATCTTTCCCTGCAAATCACTGAACCGAGGAGAAACCTGGACTGCAAAAGTCAGCAGGGGATCGCTCGAAGCGAGCATATCCTCAGGCTTTCCCGCCATCAAGGTCTCGAATTTTTCCTTTGAGCCAATAAGAGAATTCTTCGCAATCTCGTCGGCGGCCTGTTCCGGCGCCCGGTTGTTCAACAACTTGTTGAATGCATCGTTCTTTGTGCCGAGAGCGTTCTTCATGTAGACAAGTTGGTCTTTCAAAAGCGCGACCTCGATTTCGGGAACAAGGTTTGCATGAGCTGCTTGAATTCGCTCGGGACGGAACGGTGGGGGAATTCTTTCGGGGGATACCTTCGCAGCGTTTGCGTAGTCCACCAGGTTTGCGGCGATCGAGAGATACGCCGATCGTGCGCGCAGGTTCATTGCATTCGTTTCACCAAGATTCGCCCGACGCTGCTCTTCAAGGGCTGCGATATCTGTCCATGGATCGCCGTATTTCGTCCTCAAGTCAGCATTATTCAGCACAGCCGATTTGAAGCTCTTCTCAAAATCTTTCTTCCGTGCCATCAGATAAGGGTCTCGCAGCCCGCCGAGGTAGCCTGTAATTGCCTTGATGCTGTTGGAAATGCCAAAAATCTGGCTCATATACTTCAATCGAGCGTCCGGGTGTTTTTCAACATAACTTGACAACGCAGAGTGTCGGCCGTTCAAAATCCCAATCGAAAGGGGATAATTGAAATCCCTGAATGTTTCAAGCTGGGCAATTGTCATCAGCCTGTTGGTTGTTCCTGGGTTTCCAATGACAAACACCGCTTCACCCTCCTTAGCGCCATCCTTGCTGAAAGTAAAGAAATTGGCCGTTTTCACGGGTTTGCCGTTTTCATAGACCCGGAAAAAGGAAACGTCGAAGTCATAACGCGGATAGGTGAAGTTGTCAGGGTCGCCCCCGAAGAATGCTATTTCTTCCTCGGGCGCGTAGACGACACGAACATCAATATAACGTTTATAGCCGTACACGGAGTATCGGCCGCCGTTGTAAAAAGAGATAACATTGAAAATCATGGAGTCCTTCGTCGTCTCCTTGAACTTTGCTATATAACGCCTTTGCAATTCCGTCATTTTAGCCATTCGGTTTGCTGTCTTGGCGCTGTCTGTGGTGCCGCTTTCGAAGGCTTGTTGAACCTCTTTGGTTACATCCTCGATCACGATAAGTTGGTCGACGTAGGTCACAGGGGATTTTCGCTCCTGATCCAGTGTTGCGGCGTAAAAACCGAGTTCAGCTAGTTTTTCTCCTTCCTTGTTCACGGCATCGAGCGCGCCTCGAGCGCAATGGTGATTGGTCATAAGGAGCCCGTCTTCGGAGACAAATGCCGCAGTACATCCCGGAAGGCGAAGCGAGGACAAACGGGCTTTTTCAAACCACTCTTTTGTCGGGTTGAAGCCGTATGCCTGTGAGAAATACTCCATCGGCGGGAAGTCGAACGTCCACATTCTTCCGGTGTCGAACCTGCCGGCTTTCACTGTGTCGAGGTTGACGTGTCCGGAGGTCGAACCAGACATCGCCGGTTCAGGCTTCGTCGGCTGTTGTGTTGAGGAACATCCGAAAGCAACCACCACAAGAGCGAGAATGGATATCAGAATTTTCATTTCAAGCTTTTTCATGGCTACCTTTGAGATTTAAATGAGAAATGGATGATAAAAAGCGGAACAATGTACGAAGAACAACGAGGGCAAGCAAGCCGTTTTAAGGCTAATTCATCCGTTTTGCAACAAGAAGTGTGAGGTCGTCTGAAGCGGGCTCCAATCCGACAAATTCCCGGACATCGATGAGAATTTTATCCTTGAGCGTTGTCGCGCCAGAATCGAGTGCACCCGAGATACATTTTTGAAAGCGATCCTCACCGTACTGATTCTGCGATGTGTCCATTGCCTCCGTCACGCCGTCCGTGTAAAGCACGATGACATCGTTCGCTTCAATTCGCATCGTTGACGCTTTATAGTCGCCTTCGTTGAGCATACCGAGCGGCAAACCACTGGCCATAAGCTCTTCAATCTTCCCGTTACCTTTCCGGAAGACGAATGGGGAATTATGGCCGGCATTGACGTACGTGACTGAGTGAGCAGTCGTGTCGAGGATCATAATGAAAAAAGTAATGAACTTGTCGGGCGTCGTATTGTCAAATACCACCTTGTTGAGTTTTGTCACCAGCGCCGCCAAATCCGTCTGGGCCTGAATGTATGCGCGAAAAGAGGCGTGAAGTGTCGAAACAAGCAGAGAAGCCGGAATACCTTTTCCAGAAACATCCGCCATGACAATGACGAACCTGTGGTCATCCAGTTGGACCACGTCGTAAAAATCTCCGCCAATGGTCCGGCATGGGAAGGCTGCAGCAGCGAGGTCATATTCTTTAATCGCAGGAATCTGTCTC
>CAYNRS010000246.1:0-4193 GCA_964399565.1 uncultured Ignavibacteriaceae bacterium | reverse complement strand
TTTTTTTTCACTCCTCAAGAACGATTGCGTTTCGTCGCTTTTTGCCTTACATTGAGCTCGTTAGGGGGTCGTAGCTCAGTTTGGTTAGAGCGCCTGCCTGTCACGCAGGAGGTCGCGAGTTCGAGTCTCGTCGGCCCCGCTGAATATTGCAGATTGTAGATTGTAGATGGTGGATTGAAATACTCACCGACGGCGGTTACATTTTCAGCTTAAATGGTTCCACAACACTAAAGACCTTTAGTCTCGCTCGCCCCGACGAAGTCGGGGTCGGCCCCGCTGAACATTGCAGATTGAAGATTGTAGACGGTGGATTGAAATACTCACCGAGGGTGGTTACATTTTTAGCTTAAATTGATTGAGTCAACAAGGAGTCTAATCGGCGTCTAAAAAAGCCCGGAAATACTGGGCTTTTGCTTTTTTTCAACTTCTTTGTATATTAGCGCCTCTTCATTGGCGCTTAAGAACATGAACGAACCGTTAACAGCTGTCAAAGAGTCAAGGATTGATGCCAAATTGCAGGGACTTTCCAAGAAAGTCCTTCTAGCTTGGTATGACGAGATGCTGCTTTCGCGCCGCTTTGAGGAAAAGTGTGCCCAACTTTACCAAATGGGCCAAATTGGAGGCTTCTGCCACCTCTACAACGGCCAGGAAGCCGTATCAACGGGGGCGATAGGAGCAATAAACAAGGACGATTACGTAATTACAGCTTACAGGGATCATGTTCAGGCGATTTCAAAAGGCGTTGACCCAAAACCCATAATGGCTGAACTTCTCCAGAAGTATACAGGCACGACAAAAGGTAAAGGCGGCTCGATGCACATCTTTGACCGCGAGAAGAATTTTCTGGGCGGCCACGCCATTGTCGGCGGGCATATCCCACTTGCTGCAGGAGTGGCATTCGCAGCCAAGTATAGAGACGAGCGCAAGGTCTGCCTCTGTTTTATGGGAGACGGTGCCACGAATATCGGGTCATTTCACGAAGCCCTCAACCTTGCGTCCCTCTGGAAGTTGCCGGTCATCTACATCATCGAGAATAATCTCTACGGAATGGGAACTGCTGTTGAGCGCGCTTCGGCTGTCGAGAGCCTATACAAGAAAGCTCTCGCATATGACATGAGAAACGACGTTATTGGCGGACACGACGTGCTCGAGGTTTACCGGACTATTAAAGCCGCAGTCAATCACGCTCGTGAAACATGGGAACCGTCTCTTATCGAAGTGAGAACATACCGATACCGGGGACACTCTCAATCGGACCCCGTGCATGGACACTATCGAACAAAAGAAGAGGTCGAGGAGGAACGCAAGAAAGATCCTATTCTCATTTTTGCGAGTGTCCTGAAGTCGGCCAACTACATAGACGACGACTACATCGAAAGCTCTGAGAAAAAGATAAAGAAGGTAGTCGAGGAATGTGTGCAGTTCGCCGAAAGTAGTCCTGAACCACCCCTCGATGAATTGTACAAGGATGTTTACTACGAATCCGGCGAATAACAATGCCAACTGTTAGTCTCAGGGAAGCACTCCGACAGGCAATTGATGAAGAAATGGCACGCGACGACCGCGTGTTTCTTATGGGCGAGGAAGTTGCCCATTATCAAGGCGCCTATAAGGTAAGCCAGGGACTTCTGCAAAAATACGGCGAGCGCCGCATCATCGACACACCAATCGCTGAAGCCGGCTTTGCCGGTATTGGCGTTGGTGCCGCAATGGTGGGGCTCCGCCCTATTGTCGAATTCATGACGTGGAATTTCTCCCTTGTAGCGTACGACCAGATTGCAAATAACGCGGCAAAAATGTACTCGATGTCCGGCGGCAATTTCCACGTCCCTATTGTTTTTCGAGGGCCTGGCGGGGCGGCACATAATCTTGGGGCAACTCATTCGCAAGCGCTTGAGGCGATTTACGCTCACATCCCGGGGCTTAAAGTCGTCATGCCTTCGAACTGTGAGGACGCCAAAGGGCTGTTGAAGACTTCAATCAGAGATGACAATCCCGTGATTTTTATCGAAAGCGAAATGATGTACGGAGAGAAGGGTGAGATTCCAGACGGAGAATATACCATTCCGCTCGGTGTTGGCAAAAGGATTCGTGAAGGCAAGGATGTGTCCATCGTTTCATGGTCCAAAATTCTCGCCCATGTAACGACGAAGGCCGTCGACCAGCTAGTTCAGGATGGTATCGATGTCGAGCTCGTTGATCCCAGAACGATCAAGCCAATGGATTTTGACCTTATCGTGGAATCAGTGAAGAAGACAAACCGGCTTGTCATCGTGGAAGAGGGGTGGCCGTTTGCAGGTGTCGGGGCTCAGATTTCCCACGAAGTTACAACCCGGGCTTTTGACTATTTGGATGCGCCCATTGAACGTGTAACGCAGGAAGACGTCCCGCTCCCCTACGCACACAATCTGGAAGTAGCCTCGCTTCCGAGTATCGAAAAAGTGATTCGCGCCGCCAAAAAAGTCCTTTACGCCGATTAATCCGTAATTCCTATGGCCGTGGCCGTAAAAATGCCCAAACTGAGCGACACCATGACAGAAGGTGTCATTCTGAAATGGCTGAAAAAAGAGGGCGAGAAAGTCAAACAAGGCGACATCATCGTCGAAATCGAATCCGATAAAGCTGATATGGAATTGGAAGCTTTTGACACAGGAACCTTGCGTAAAATCGTAATTCCCGAAGGCGGGAAGGCACCAATCGGATCTCTGATTGCGGTGATTGGGGAACCTCAAGAGGATATATCATCATTGCTCTCTTCGGCCTCTGCATCAAAAAGCGAGAGCCAGGTCGCACCGAAAGACCACACATCCCCAACAAATGCCGCTGTTGGCATAAAATCGGCGCCAGGTACTCCTTCAATTGCGCCTAAAGCCCAACCAACAGACGGGCGGACAAAAGCCTCTCCCCTTGCAAAACGGTTGGCCTCTGAACACAAGCTGAGCATCCAGTCTATACCGGGCAGCGGGCCTCAGGGTCGCGTGATCAAGAGGGACATTGAGGCGGCGCTCTCGGGGAAAATGCCGCTTTCCATGAGCACAAAGGAAATTGTGCCCGGTACCGCGGAGGAGGTTGCACTCTCGTCGATTCGTAAAACGATCGCCAAGAGAATGACCGAGAGCAAACAAGGAGCGCCGCACTTTTATGTCACAGTAGAAGTTGACATGGACGC
The DNA here is from genome assembly GCA_964399565.1 of uncultured Ignavibacteriaceae bacterium. Classification (GTDB taxonomy): domain Bacteria; phylum Bacteroidota; class Ignavibacteria; order UBA10030; family UBA10030; genus JACQPT01. Next base: position 1,024 of record CAYNRS010000246.1, on the reverse strand, counting down.
GGCCATCGCTTTCCGCAATCAACTGAACAACGTCTTCGAGACGAAAATCAGTTTCACGGATATTATCGTGAAAGCATCTGCTTCGGCGCTCATGCAACACCCTCAGGTGAACGCAACATATCTTGGCGATAAGATGCGTCAGCACCACTATGCGCATATTGGAGTCGCCGTTGCACTCGAGGATGGCCTTGTAACACCTATCCTTCGAAACTGTGAGCAAAAAGGAATTGGAAGGATCAACGTGGAACTTCGGGAGCTCGTGGAAAGGGCACGAAATCGAAAATTGAAACCAGAGGAGTATCAAGGCGCAACATTTACGATCAGCAACCTGGGGATGTTTGGCGTAGAGGATTTTGTAGCGATTATCAACCCGCCCCAGTGCGCCATTCTCGCCGTCGGAGCTATCCTCGAAAAACCCGTCACGAAAAACGGACAAATCGCCGTTGGTCATACAATGCGAGCCACCTTGTCATCAGACCACCGGATCATCGATGGCGTTATTGCTGCGCGGTTTCTTCAGGACCTTAAGAAGATGCTCGAGAATCCCGCGGCCCTCGTGTCGATAACGTAAATGTCTCATAACAAGTCCGTCCGAAGAAGCCCGACACCAGTCGGGTTTCTTTTTTGTATATGATCCAATCAATCAGAGACGAAATTCGCCGGGAAATCTCCGGCGCGGCGCTGCCGCTCATATCTTTCAGTATTGCTCTCAATCTTTCTGTGGGCCAAATTACCGGTGCCCTCAAAATTCCAGTGTATCTTGATTCCATTGGAACGGTTCTCACCGCGGTTCTCTCTGGTCCATGGGCGGCGGTTCTTGCGGGTTGCCTTTCCAACGTCCTCGCCGCGGCGCTTGGGAATCCAACGATGATGTTTTTCCTTCCTCCGATGATTCTTATCGGGATCTTCACCGGCGTCATTGCTCGGGCCGGATGGTTTCAAAAACTTTCTCTTTGCATTATCGGCGGCTTGTTTCAGGGACTCATTGCCGCGCTCCTTTCCGCCCCTATTTCGGCTCACCTGT
>CAYNRS010000245.1:0-4194 GCA_964399565.1 uncultured Ignavibacteriaceae bacterium | reverse complement strand
GTTATTATAAATTTGCATATAAAGCCGGCGCCGCCGCCGTTATAATTATTGCTGGAGGCGCCGCTTGAATATGTTGGCCCTCCGGTTGTGGTAAAATTAGCACCATCGGTATATCCGCAGACAAAGACGTTATCGTTGCCGTTCTGAAGGATGAGGTCATGAAAGCCTCATACGACGCGGCCAACGCCCAATACAAAGTCGCACAAATGAACGCTGAAAAACAGGAGTCGGTCTACAAAGAACAGGGAATTAGCGAGCTGCAGTACAAGAACCTCCTCTATAATCGCGATGCAGCCAAGGCAAATGCGGACCTGATGAAAGCACGCTGGGAGCGCACGAAGATCAAAAGCCCGGTGTCGGGAATTCTCGACGATTTCTATTTCGATCCGGGAGAGTTCGCACCGACTGCCGTGCCGATTGCGCATGTTGTCAACATCAATGCGCTGAAGGTCGCAGCAGAAATCCCGGAACGACACGCCGGAACAGTCGCCGTCCATACACCTGCGCTTCTCACCTTTGATGCTTTTCCCGGCGACACATTGAAGGCAACAATAAATTTTGTGGGTTCGACGGTGAACGCGTCAAACAGGACGTTGCCCGTGGAAATTCACATCAACAATCCGGGCCAAAAGCTGAAGCCGGAAATGATTGCCAAGGTAAAAGTTCTGCGTTCATCGAAAAAGAATGCGCTCCTCATCAGTGAAAACGTGGTCCAGCTTGTTGACCGCGGAAGGAATATTGTTTTTGTGGAAAACGGCGGGGTTGCGCACGAGCGTACGGTGGTCCTGGGAGCACATCTGGGGAATCTCGTGGAGGTCGTTGAAGGGTTGAAACCTGGCGATCGAGTCATCGTGACGAGTGTGCAAAGCCTCGTTGAGGGTCAAGCTGTTTCCGCGGTGCGCTAGATTGGTTATCGATAAACGATTTGAATGTAACGAAAAGGAATCTTCATGAGACCCTGGAATGTAGCAGTCAACAATAAAGTCGCGGTTTACCTAATGCTGGCGATGATCATCATTATTGGTTGGGGCGCGTATACGGGGATGCCCCGGGAAGCGGCTCCGGACATTTCCATCCCGCTCGTCATTGTCACCGTGCCGTACGTCGGCGTTTCCCCGACGGACATTGAAGGCCTCGTCATCCAACAACTGGAAAAAGACCTGAAGGCTCTTGCTGACGTCAAGCAGATTACCTCTGTATCCAAAGAAGGCCTCGGCACAATCCGTGTGGAATTCAACACGGGAATCGACATTGACGACGCGCTGCGCCGTGTCCGTGATAAGGTAAATTCAGCCCGGCCGAATCTTCCGAACGACATTCTGGAACCTGTTGTATCGGAGATTAACTTCAGTGAATTTCCGATCATGATTATCAACGTCGGCGGAAAAGTCGGGCTTGCGCGACTCAAACAAATCGCAGAGGACATGCAGGATCAAATCGAGGCGATTCCCGGCGTCCTGCGTGCAGACGTCAGCGGCGGACTCCAGCCGGAAGTTCAGGTCAACTGCGATGTATACCGGTTGAGAGCATATCAGATTGGCTTTGACGATGTGGTAAATGCCATCCGCGCGGAAAACCTTTCCATCCCAGGAGGCTCCGTCAATGACGGGGAAAAAGCTTTTACCGTGCGCGTGCCGGGAGAATTCAAAGAAGTAAAGCCGCTGGAGGACATCGTCATTAAAATCCAGAACGGTAAGGCGATTTACGTCCGCGATGTTGCCATTGTGGATTATTCGTTTGAAGACCGGATTACATACGCGCGACTCAATGGTACGGACGTTGTTTCTCTCTCCGTGCGAAAGCGTGCCGGTGAAAACCTGCTCGATATCGCTGCCAAAGCAAAGAAAATCGTCGCCGATTGGCGTGCAAAGCTGCCGGACGGAATAAGTCTGGATATTTCCAACGACCAGTCTCGGTTTATTGCCAACTCGGTGCACGAACTCGAAAACAGCATTATGACGGGGATGTTCCTGGTCGTTCTGTCACTTTTCATGTTTTTCGGCTTTAAAAACTCTTTGCTGATTTCGACGGCAATCCCGATCTCCATGCTTATCGGGTTCCTTGTGTTTTCTTCGATGGGAATTACGTTAAACTTCGTCGTTCTCTTCGGGTTGGTTCTTGTGCTCGGGATCGTCGTGGACGATGCCATTGTGGTCATCGAAAACGTCTACCGCCACCAGCACGATTATGGGAAGTCGCCGATTCAAGCCGCTCGCGACGGCACGGCGGAAGTTGCGCTTCCGGTTTTTACGTCAACCTTGAGCACCCTTTCTCCCTTCATTCCGCTTTTGTTCTGGCCGGGTGTCGTTGGAGATTTCATGTGGTATTTACCAATAACGTTAATCGTCACTCTGGGAGCTTCTCTCTTTGTCGCCAACGTCATTAGTCCGGTTCAGGGCGCACAATGGATCAATTACAAGAAAGAAATTGCGAAAGCGAAAGAATCGCTCGCACATCCAACGTGGTGGAAGAAATACAATCCCATCACGTGGATTTACCACAAAACAGACGAAATCTTATTTCCATGGATGCAAAACAAGTACGCCGACACACTTGCGTGGGCGCTGGATCGTAAAGGGAAGGTACTGTGGGGAACGGTCGGCATATTGATTCTTACGTTCGTGGTCTTTGGCGCCGTGAACAAGGGAATGGAATTCTTCCCCAACACTGAGCCTTCACTCATCAACGTGCGGATTGAAACTCCTCCTGGCACTGCATTGGAGGTCACCGACGCGATGGCCAACACGGTTGAGAGCCGCATCGGTCAAGTTTCTGACAGGCAGGATATTGAGTTTGTCGCTACAAGCACAGGCACATCGGACGATCCTTTTGACTTTGGCGGCCAGGGGACTTCCAACAAGGCGGGTGTGGCCGTTAACTTCTATCAAAAGATCAATCGTACGCAGAATACCTTTGTGACGCTCGATCAGATTCGCACAGCTACAACGGGAATTCCGGGCGGAAAAATCCTGGTCAACAAGCAGCAAATGGGTCCGCCCGTCGGAGCGGCTGTAAGCATTGAGATTTCCGGAGACGATTATCAACAGCTCGCGGAATTGAGTACGCGAGTTCGTGAAACGATCAAGGATGTGCCGGGACTCGTTGACCTGAAAGATGACTTTAACACCGGAAAACCGGAAATCGAAGTCATCGTTGACCGCGAGAAAGCCGGGCTGCTGTGGACAAATACGGGACAAATTGCCAGCACTGTTCGCACTGCGATCAATGGCGCGGAAGCGTCAAAGTATCGTGTCGGTGAAGAGGAATACAAGATTCGCGTCCGCTTGCAGGAGAACCAGCGGACATCGATACAGGATATGGAGAATATCCATATTACGTTCATGAACCGTCGCGGCACGTTGCTGACGATTCCCCTTGCTTCTGTTGCGGAAATCCGCAAAACCACCGGCGTCAGCGAAATCCGTCACAAGGATCTTAAACGCGTTATCACCGTGACGGGGGGCGTGGAAGATCGCGTCGCGTCCGAGGTTTTGAACGAGGTGAAAAGTCGTCTGGCGGGATTCCAACTCCCCTCCGGTTACAACATCCGTTTCGGCGGCCAGGATGAGGAGCAGGCTAAAGCTATGCGGTTTTTGGGACAGGCTTTCGCCGTGACGTTGTTGCTCGTTTTTCTGACACTCGTCATGGAATTCAATTCAATGAAAGTGCCTTTAGTCATCATGTTCACGGTGCCGCTGGCGCTTATCGGGGTGTTGTGGGGTCTCATTATCACGCAAACACCGTTTTCGCTGATAATGACGGGTGTCGGCGTGATTTCCCTTGCCGGCATCGTTGTAAAAAACGCCATCGTACTTCTCGATTTCGCGCGGCGAAAACGCGAGGAGGGCATGTCCCTGGATGAAGCTCTGACAGAAGCCGGCCGCACTCGTCTGCGCCCTATTATGTTAACCGCCGCGACAACAGTCCTTGGCGTAATGCCCCTCGCAACCGGGTTCGATTTCGACTGGCGGGCGTTCAAGTTTGTCATCGGCGCTGAGAGCGCTGGATTCTGGGGGCCGCTCGGAGTTTCCATCATTTCCGGATTGACCATCTCGAGTTTTTTGACTCTGGTGATTGTGCCGGTGATGTATTCAAAGCTCGAAGAAACTACAGAATGGATGAAATCGCTGTTTGCCAAAAGATCCGGCCGACAATTGGCCGTAGTTGCCAGCGGATCTGAAATCGAGGGTAACG
>CAYNRS010000244.1:0-4201 GCA_964399565.1 uncultured Ignavibacteriaceae bacterium | reverse complement strand
GTACGGCGGCGAAACGTATCCCCAACTCAAGATACGTGACCTGAAATAGTCCCATGTTTATTCATCCAACGATCCACTGCTCCATGAATCCAAAATTGAACTAGCGCTTTCCTTAAGAGGCGGGGACATGTCCGGTCATTCCAAGTGGCACACGATACGAAGAAAGAAAGCCGTCACGGACGCGCGGCGCGGCAAAGCCTTCACACAAATCATCAAAGAAATCACGATTGCCGCAAAAATTGGTGGCGGTGATCCCGGCGGAAACCCCCGACTGAGGCTCGCCATTGACAAGGCAAAAGCGAGCAACATGCCTTCAGACAACATCAAGCGCGCGATTCAGAAAGGTACGGGCGAACTTCCGGGTATGAGCTATGAAGATGTAACGTATGAAGCATACGGGCCCGGAGGCGCTGCGCTCATCATCGAATGCGTGACGGACAATAAAGTCCGGACAATTTCGGATATCCGGCATGTGCTCGACCGGAACCACGGAAAGCTTGCCTCAGCCGGCGCCGTTGCGTTTCAGTTTCACCGAAAGGGGCTGATTTCTGTCCCCAAAAGCGCCATTGGCGAGGATGACCTCATGTCCGTCATCCTGGATGCAGGAGCAGACGACCTGACAACAGAAGATGAAACATTTACGGTAACGTGCACGCCCGAGAGTTTTGAATCCGTGAAAAAGACGGTTGAAGCAAAAGGAATAAAGATCGACCACGCTGAACTCCAGCTTGTTGCAGAAAATACGGTGAAGGTTGAAGGCAAGGACGCAGAAAACCTTCTGAAGCTCGTCGAAGCCCTCGAAGAACACGACGACGTGCAGCATGTGTTTTCGAATTTCGACATTGACGACAAGGTCATTGCAAGCCTCGCAGCCGCAGGCGGCTAATCTATGATCATCCTCGGCGTAGACCCAGGCACTCTTATCACCGGATTTGGCGTCATCGAAGCCCAAAAGGGGAAGATCCGGGTGCTCGACTTCAACGTTGTGAAGAACAAAAGCTCCCGCTCGATGCCTATTCGTCTCAAAGAAATTTACTCCGCCCTCTGCGATGTCATCGATCGCTACCATCCGGATGAGTTCGCCATTGAGACGGCTTTCTACGGAAAGAATGCCCAATCTGCGCTCAAGATTGGTCACGCACGCGGTGTTTCGATTCTGGCAGCCGTCAATCATGAGATTCCGACAACAGAGTATTCGCCTCGAGAAGTAAAAAAAGCTGTCGTGGGAAATGGTGGTGCATCGAAGGAACAGGTTGAGTTTATGGTCAAATCGATCCTGAAACTCCGCGAAGCGCCAAAATTCTACGATGCCTCAGACGCCCTCGCGGTCGCCATCTGTCATTTTCACAAATCCGGCGCTCAACGCAACGGCCACGGAAAAAAAGCCGCCGCCTCATGGCACGCGTTTGTGCAGGCACATCCTGAACGAGTGGTGAAAACGCGATGATTGCCTCGCTTACAGGAACGCTGAAATTCAAATCCCCGACAGAGGTCCTTATCGACGTCAATGGCGTTGGATATTCTGTCCTTATTCCCTTATCGACGTTCGAAAAACTCGGCCCGCTCAATTCTCCGGCAGCGCTGCTCACACACCTTCATGTCAGAGAAGATGCTCTGCAGTTGTTCGGGTTTGGGACGGAAGATGAGCGAAACCTCTTTCGGCTTCTGATTTCTGTCTCAGGAATTGGCCCGAAGATTGCCCAAGGTATCCTCTCGGGGATTTCTGCAAGTGACCTTCGACGACACATTGCGAGCGGCAATTCCTCAGCTTTGACGGCAATTCCCAACGTGGGAAAGAAAACCGCGGAACGGCTTATCGTGGACCTCCGCGACAAGATTGGAAAAGTGGCTGGTGGTGAGTCAGTACTTCCAAGTGGCGACAAACGCGAACGATCGCGCATCGAAGCACTTCTTGCACTCACTTCTTTGGGATATCATCGTCAAGCCGCTGAAAAAGGAATCCACGCCGCTCTGCAGGAAATCGACGGCGCAGAAGTGAGCGTCGAGGAACTCATTAAGAAAGCGTTGAGGCATGTGCCGACAAAGTAAACCTTGTCAAGACGAGCAAAGTGAACCTTGTCAAGGTCAAGATGAAGCAAGGAGAACCTTGACAAGGTCAAGGTTGATGGGTAAATTCACTCAATGAGGAAATCTGATCTCACCCAGCCGGAGCGCGTCGACCAGGAGCTCGAGCTGGATCAAACCCTCCGTCCCTCCTCCCTCCAGGAATTCGTCGGCCAGGAAAACATTGTCGCAAACCTGAAGGTGTTTATCACCGCCGCGAAACAGCGCGGAGAATCCCTTGACCATGTTCTTCTCACAGGTCCACCGGGGTTGGGAAAAACGACGTTGGCGCACATTATAGCCAATGAGATGGGATCGGGTATCAAAATAACATCGGGACCGGCGTTGGAGAAGCCCGGCGACCTTGCCGGAATTCTCACTTCGCTCGAAGAACACGAGGTCCTTTTTATCGACGAAATCCATCGTGTGCCGGCCAAGATTGAAGAATATCTTTACGCGGCGATGGAGGACTTTCGCGTGGACATCGTCATCGACAGCGGGCCGGGGGCAAAAACGATTCAACTTGGACTCAAACCATTCACCCTTGTTGCCGCTACAACGCGCGCAGGATTGCTCAGCTCTCCCTTGCGTTCGCGCTTCGGAATATCAAACCGTCTGGACTATTACAACAGCGATCAGCTCGGAAGCATTATCAAACGCTCAGCCTCGATACTCAACATCTCCGTCGACCCGAATGCTGTAAAAGAAATCGCCAAACGTTCACGAGGTACGCCTCGAATTGCCAACAGACTGCTCAGAAGGTGCAGAGACTTTGCGGAGGCCGACAAAAAACTCTCGTCTCACGCGGGCATCATTACAAAAGATGTCGCAGACTACTCCTTGAAAGCCCTTGAGGTAGACAGCTACGGCCTGGATGAAATGGACAAACGGATTCTCCGTTCCATCATTGAGAAATACCAGGGCGGGCCGGTCGGACTCAATACACTCGCGGTCGCGGTCGGAGAAGAATCCGGCACGCTGGAAGAAGTCTATGAGCCGTACCTCATTCAGGAGGGTTTTCTCGCAAGAACTCCGCGCGGCAGGGAAGTCACAGAACTCGCCTACAAACACTTCGGACTGAAGAGGAAATTCTCCATCGGCGGACAGGAAGAGATTCGCTTCGATAATCAGCAACAAGAAGAAGCCTGACTTTTTCCTTAGCCTGACGAGGTAAAAATCAGGCTTCTGCCGCAGCTCGAAACTTCCTCAAGTACTTGAGCACAGTTTTCATATCCTTCGGCAACGGGGCTTCCCATATCATTCGTTTTGCGGACAAGGGATGGTCGAACGTGAGCTTCGCCGCGTGGAGAGCCGTCCGGTTCAATAACGGTTTTTCCTCTCCCTCTTTCCTGTAATTCGACTTCACTCCCGACAAAAAGAACGGCTCGCCATTTCCATACAACGGATCGCCAAGGATTGGCAGGCCGATTTCACGTAAATGCACGCGGATTTGATGAGTCCGGCCCGTTCGGGGAATCGCTCCGACGAGAGCATATCCCTGAAAATGTTCGACGACGGTGTAGGATGTAACAGCTTCTTTTCCATTCTTCTTTCTGGCCATCATTATTCCTTCAGCACTTTCCGCGAGCGGTACATCGATTTCACCTTCGTTGGAGTCCGCGCTTCCTTTGCAGATTGCGACATAAATCTTCTCGACAGCTCTGGACTCGAATTGTGCATTGAGGTTCTTATGACTTTCAGCGTTTTTTGCAAAAACAATGATTCCGCTCGTTTCTTTATCAATTCGATGCACAACAAAGACTTTTCCCAACTCCTGCCTGAGAATCTCATACAGGTTTGGCAAGGAGCGATGATAACGATCCGGAAGGACGAGAAGACCTGATGGCTTATCGATGACAAGAATATCGTCGTCTTCGAAGAGGATTCCCGCGTCTTTCGAATTCAGTAGCCAGTCGAGCTTCCTTTTCATGACGCCGCGTTAATCGGACTTCTTGCTTTCAGCCGTTCTTTCAATCGGGCTGCGGCCGTTGCATAGCCGCCATTGTCGGAATCGACCAGATGGATATGAGCGCCGCTGTAGCTGAAAATAAGACAGGTTATGAGAGCTGTCGGTGCAGAATGAGTACCATACACGAGTTCGTTGCTGCGAAACCGGGCTTCAAGGTATTCTTCCAGT
>CAYNRS010000243.1:0-4203 GCA_964399565.1 uncultured Ignavibacteriaceae bacterium | reverse complement strand
CCGTTCGGTGATTTCATGTCCGGCCCGGTTTGGGGCGTGTTCTGGTTTGTGATGAAAGGGATGTTCTTTGTTTTCGTTCAGATCTGGATGCGTTGGACGCTTCCACGATTGCGCGTGGATCAATTGATGTACACTTCCTGGAAAGTCATGACGCCGTTTTTGTTTGTGTGTATTTTTGCTGTTGGATTGATTTTGGTTCTGTAATCCCGTAAGAAGTCCGACTTTTACGATGAAAAACGACGTAAAGTCGGACTTTTAAAATAGAATGAACCCCGTCCAAACATACTTTAGAAACATCTGGCTTGCGCTTTACACTGCGCTGGTGGGCATGCATCTCACGTGGCGTCATTTGTTCACGCCCGCCGTGACGATTCAATATCCCGATGTGAGGCTGAAATTGCCCGAACGAGCAAGAAACAGGCTCTATGTCAACATCGATGACTGCATCGGTTGCGACCAGTGTTCGATGGCGTGCCCTGTTGACTGCATCACCATCGAAACAATTAAGGGAACTCCGGAACAGGACCTGGGAACAACGTCCACGGGGAACAAGAAGCGCCTCCATGTGCCAGTTTTCGACATCGACATCGCCAAGTGCTGCTACTGCGGTCTGTGTGTATATCCCTGTCCCACAGAGTGCATTGTCATGACGGATGTGTATGAGTTTTCAGAATTCGACCGACGCAACCTGAATTACCATTTTAGCGCGATGACACCGGCAGAGATCACAGTAGCAAAAGAGAAACTGCGCAAATACGATGAGGAACAGGCAGCAAAGAAAGCGGCTGCAGCCGCCGCTCCGAAACCGACAGCTCCTGCGGCGGCGACGCCTCCTCCGCCCAAGCCTGGCACGCCGACCTCTTGACGCATGGACCTCTTCTCCATCATATTCTACGTCTTCGCAGCGATCACGCTCGGCGCGGGCGGCATTGTCGTGTTTTCAAGGAATATTGTCCACTCGGCGTTCGCGCTGTTGTTTGCATTCTTTGGCGTTGCCGGTATTTACGTTCTCCTGCTGGCCGATTTTCTTGCCGTTACACAGCTCATGATCTACGTCGGCGGAATTCTTGTGCTGCTGATCTTTGGCGTTATGCTGACTCAGCGTCAGATCAACGTCGACATTAAAGCGGGGACAGTACAGGTCATTCCATCGCTGATTATCGTCGCTGCACTTGCGGGAACCCTGGTCGGAATGTTCTGGATGACGACATGGAAGACGACCAACCTACAACCGGCTGACCCAACGGCTGCAAAAATCGGTGAACAACTCCTGACCAACTACTTGCTCCCCTTTGAAGTCGCTTCGGTTGTTTTGCTTGTGGCACTCATTGGCGCCGCGATGATCGCCAGAAGAGAGAAGAGAGCCTGACCATGGAAGAACTTCTCCAGTGGCTGAAAACACCCGGACTGAATCATTTCCTTATCTTGAGCGCTCTGTTGTTTTCGCTCGGGATTTATGCAATCCTGAGCCGGCGCAACGCGATTATGGTGCTCATGGGCATCGAGCTTATTCTCAACGCCGCGAATATTAACTTTATCGCATTCTCACGCTATTCCACGGGAACTCTCGACGGTCAAATCATCGCCATCTTCGTTATTATTCTCGCCGCCGCGGAAGTAGCCATTGCCCTCGCCATCGTGCTGAACATCTACCAGACCTTCAACACCGTCAATGTGGACGAAATCAATCAGTTAAAAGATTGAAAGGCTGATGAAAAACAAAAAAATAGTCACGCTGGGCGGAGTCGAAGTGTGCTCTTTGATGCATTGTGCAGGGTCCGACTACGCTCACCCTGATTTAAATGCTTTTTCAGAAGCTTGTGAATCTACGGCCTCCAAACTGCGATGACTGAGAATACAATTCTTACGTTATCAGTTGTCATCCTTCTGCTCCCGTTGCTTGGGTTCACGATTCTCATTTTCTTCAGCAAGCGATTGCCGCGGCAGGGTGATTGGCTGGGAACGGGAATTCTTTTTGTTGCGCTTGCGATTTCCTTTGCGATCCTGTTCGCAAAGCTTTCGTCATTCCACAACCAGGTTCTTCAAGCTACGTTTGGCTGGGTTGACTTTGGCAACGTTCCGGGGTTCGGCCCGATGCGGCTCGACCTCGGCATTATGATCGACAATGTTGCCGCCATCATGCTCGTCGTGGTTTGCATTGTCAGCGCTTTGGTGCATTTGTTCTCCATCGATTACATGCACGGCGATGTCCGATACGGCCGCTATTTCGCCTACCTTGGGATTTTCACTTTTTCGATGGTCGGGATCGTCATCACCAACAACTTCTTCATGATGTATGTTTTCTGGGAGCTGGTCGGTTTGAGCTCCTATTTGCTCATCGGCCATTGGTTCGAAAAGAAATCCGCATCAGACGCGGCAAAGAAGGCATTCATCGTTAATCGTGTGGGCGATGTCGGCATGTTTACAGGAATTCTGATCCTGTTTGCCACGTTCCACACATTTACCTTCGACACGATTTTCGAGGCCATCAAATCCGGAAACCTTCCTCTGGGGAGCGAAGGATGGTTGACGGCGGCAGGGATTCTCGTGTTCTGCGGCGCCATTGGCAAGTCGGCGCAATTCCCGCTGCACGTGTGGCTCCCTGACGCGATGGAGGGCCCCACTCCCGTGAGTGCGTTGATCCACGCTGCCACGATGGTTGCTGCCGGCGTGTATCTGGTAACGCGGACGTTTGCCATGATGACGGCAGATGCTCTGATGGTTATCGCCTATATCGGCGCTATCACAGCGTTTATTTCAGCGACAATTGCCATCGCTCAGAATGACATCAAAAAAGTTCTCGCCTATTCTACTGTGAGTCAGCTTGGATACATGGTGATGGGGCTGGGCGTAGGTGCCTATACGGCTGGTTTCTTCCATTTGACAACTCACGCGATGTTCAAGGCGGGTCTTTTCCTTGGCTCCGGTTCCGTGATCCACGCAATGCACCATGCGCTCCATCATGCAAACGACCATCACACCGACGCGCAGGATATCCGCAACATGGGCGGGTTAAAATCGAAAATGCCGGTCACGTTTTGGACGTTCCTGATGTTTACGCTTGCGATTTCTGGCGTTCCGCTGACATCGGGGTTCCTGAGTAAAGATGAAATCCTTGCCGGAACGCTTGCTTATGGAAGCCTTACCGGACATTACATTATCCCGATTGTTGGTTTTCTCGTTGCCGGACTTACGGCTTTCTACATGTTCCGCCTCGTCATTCTGACGTTCTTCGGCGAACATAAAGATCCTCATCGTCTCGAGTCCGTCCATGAATCTCCGAAGACGATGACGATCCCGCTGATCGTTTTCGCGGTGCTTTCCTTTTTTGCATTCTACAGCTTCAACCCGATTGGTGCCTCAAGCGGCTGGTTTTACGGAGCGGTCGAAAGGCCGGAATCGGTGGTTCCGGCGGGGGTCGCAGCTGCAGGAGTCTCTCAGTTCGAAGAAGCTCTCCAGCATGCCCATAATCCGGCAATGATTCTCTCGATCCTCATCGCGGCATCAGGTATCGCGATGGCGTTTGTGGTGTTTTACTGGAACAAGATCAGTGCGGAGGCGGTTGCCGGGGCTCTCAAACCCGTCCATCAGTTCCTTCTCAACAAATGGTATTTCGACGAATTGTATCAGGCGACTGCGGTGCGGGGAACGGATGCCGTGGCGGCAGCATACCGCTGGTTCGACAACAACATCATCGACGGAGTTGTCAACGGCACGGCTCGTTGGATGCTCGGCGTCACAAAAGGTACAAAAGACGCGTGGGAGGAAGGAAATATCGGGGCGATTTTCTATATGGTCGTGGCCGGTGCAGTCTCCGTATATGCCGGCTGGCTCACTACGATGCAACTCATAATACCCGGGGCGGGTATCGGTTCGCTCGTGGGTGATGGACTGATCGGCCTTGGCGTTGCCGGTCTGGCATTCTTCCTGTTCTACGTTGGTGTTGGAGGGTTTGACAATAAGATTGTCGACGGCCTCGTGAATTTTGTAGCGTATCTCGCCGGATTCATCGGCATCGTCACCCGCAGACTGCAGACTGGAAAAGTCCAAACCTATCTTGCGTTCGTCCTGCTGGGTGTGATGGTGTTCTTTCTCTGGTTTCGATAACAGACTGAATTTGAAGGAGTAATAATAATGGAACTTCATGTGCTCGGTGTCGGCGTGCTCACCTGGCTGACGTTTTTGCCAATCATCGGGATGGTC